>BJGO01000001.1 GCA_014190535.1 Bacteroidota bacterium
GCAACTTGTGCGCTTTAACAACATCACGTTTACTACGCCGGGAACGTTTGCCGGTCAAACGAATTATAACATTAGCGACGGCGGCAATACCGGTCAGGCGCGTATCAACGGCAGCTCAAATATTGTAGGTACTCCAATTCCTTCGAGTTCATTGGATATAGTTGGGATTATGGGACAATATAACACCACCTATCAATTGCTACCCCGATTGCTTGAAGACCTTATTCCCGTTGGTAATCCACCGGTGTTTACAACGGCATTGAAGCAGTCAAATATTGAGACTACCTCATTCACCGTTTCTTTTAACACTCAGAATAACGGTAATACAATTATTAAATATGGACTGGCGCCGGGCAATTTAAATCAAACAGCAACCGATGCTACACAAACGACAACGCACAGCGTCAATCTTACCGGACTAACAGCCGGAACGGTATATTTTCTTAAAGGGTATTCTATCAGTGCGAGCGGCGACACATCAACGTCTTCCGTACAGGCGATGGCGACTAAATCACTTTCAAGCGGTGATATTAAAATATATTTCAATCGTTCTGTAGATAACTCGGTATCAACCGGAACCAATGCAATATATCTAGATCAAGCACTGGACGATACCCTCATTGCCTACATCGGACGCGCCAAGTTTACGTTGGATATTGCTATTTACAATGTGGATAATGCCAATAATATCATCACGGCAATCAATCAGGCCGCGGCCAATGGTATAGCCGTGCGCGTAATCGGCGATGATGGCATAACCTCAACCAACTGGAATAATTTTTCCAGCGCTATTTCAAAAATCAAAAGCCCAACCGGCGCTGAATATGGAATTATGCATGACAAAATGGTTATTATCGACGCCAACTCATCCAATCCGAACGATCCCGTCCTGTGGACAGGCTCTGCAAATTTTACGACAGATCAAATTATCATCGACGCTCAGGATGTAATTATATTCCAGGATCAGAGTATTGCCCGGGCGGCCTTAATAGAATTTAATGAAATGTTCGGCAATACCTTCGGGCCGTATAAAATTGACAATACGCCAAAAGAATTTGTAATTGGGAACAAACGAGTGGAAATGTACTTTTCTCCATCCGATGTTGTTAATACACAAGTTAAAAATGCCTTGTTAACGGCCGGTAACTCGATAAACTACTGTGTGTTTGCATTTACACGTACGGAGCTTGCCTATGCATTAACCGATGCGTATACCGCCGGGGCCTCAATTGTACAGGGCATGGTAGACGATACGTCCAGTGCATCAGCCGTGTACAATATTATCGTAGGCGCCGTTGGCACGAATAATCACAGGATATTTCCACTCCCTTACTTATTACATCATAAATATGCCATTGTTGATGCTTTTGATATAAACTCCGATCCTATGGTGATTACAGGCTCATACAATTGGAGCAATAGTGCTACGTTCCGTAATGATGAGAATACGGTTATCGTTCACGATGCAACGATAGCTAATATTTACTTTCAGGAGTTTAGTCAGCGATTTAAAGATGCCGGTGGCACGGTGGTGGTGAGCAACGAGGATATCGGCACAACCCCCGAACAGTTTTTGATATACCCCAATCCGGCAACTGACCGCATATATATCAATGCATCCTTAAACTCCCCCGGCGCACAGATTACTTTACTCGATCTTAACGGCCGTGTAATTAATCTGGTTGAGTGCACACAGTCGATAACGAACACATCTATGAGCACAAGCGATTTACCTAATGGTATATACTTAATGCAACTATCTTCAGGTAAGGTGAATAAAACAATCAAGATTTCGGTTAACCACTAAAGCCGTACATAACTTTTTACAAAAAGCCATGTCATATTGATGTGGCTTTTTTATTTTGCACAGTAAAGAACGATTAACCAGGTGATTGAAATTAAAAAACGTGATCCATCATTAGGGCCCGAAAAGGCAGTGTTGATCGGTCTTATAACTCAGGGCCAAACAGAAGAATTGGTTAATGAGTATTTGGATGAACTGGCTTTTTTAGCCGAAACGGCAGGCGCAGTTTCGGTAAAGCGCTTTACACAAAAGATGCAATCGCCCGATTCCAGAACATTTATTGGCAGCGGTAAGCTTATCGAAATTCAACAATTCATACAAAGCAGGGAGATTGATTTGGTTATTTTCGATGATGACCTTAGTCCGTCGCAAACTAATAATATCGAACGCGAGCTGAGGGTTAAGATTATTGACCGCAGTAATCTGATACTTGACATTTTTGCCGGTCGTGCACAAACCGCGCAGGCGCGGGCTCAAGTGGAACTGGCACAACTGCAATATTTGTTGCCTCGGTTAAAAGGATTATGGTCGCATCTGGAACGGCAACAGGGGGGCATTGGAACCCGAGGTCCCGGCGAAAAAGAAATTGAAACGGACCGAAGAATTGTGAAGCACCAGATTTCCTTGCTGAAAAAGCAATTACAAAAAATAGATCTGCAGAATCAAACTCAACGAAAAAGCAGAGGGGAATATATCAGGGTTGCACTGGTTGGATATACGAATGTAGGTAAATCTACACTGATGACTCTGCTGAGTAAATCTGATGTTTTTGCTGAGAATAAACTATTCGCCACGCTTGATACCACAACAAGAAAGGTGGTTTTTGAGCGCATGCCTTTCCTACTGAGTGATACCGTGGGCTTTATTCGAAAATTGCCTCATCATCTTGTTGAAAGTTTTAAGTCTACGCTTGATGAAGTACGCGAAGCCGATTTATTGCTTCATGTAGTCGATATATCTCACAATCAATATGAAGATCACATTAGAGTTGTACAGGAAACGCTTAAAGAATTGAACGCATTCGACAAGCCAACGATCATGGTATTCAATAAAATTGACGCCTACGAAACGAAGCACTTCGACGAGCATTTGCCGGAATCAGTAAAAAAAGAAATCCGCGAAGATTTAAATCACGGCTGGCAACAGCGAACAAATAATAAAGCCGTCTTCATTTCTGCTGTGCGAAAAGATAATATTGATTTACTTCGTTATATGATGTATGATGAAATTAAAAAACGCTATCAGGATCGGTATCCTTACAAAACAGAATTTTTTTAAGGCTCATTCAGCCAGTTGATAATTTCTTGCTCCTCCAGATCAATATAGCCTGATGTTCTTACTACGTTGCCGTCCTCTAACCAATAGATGGCAGGTAATTCTCCGCCCGAAAGTGTAATAAAATCCTGAGTGTTGTACATAGAATAGGGGATGGCCTCAGCATGAGTAAAGGCAAAAAAAGTCGCAAGATTTTTTTCTGCATTGCCTTTATATAAATTATAGAATGGCATTTCCGGGTGGCGTTTGAAGATAATGGCCATCTTGAATGCGGCCGTTTTACAATGCTCACATCTAAGACTCATAAGCGATAATATATGCTTGCCACGGCGCACATCGGTTGCCGGGGCATCAAGGCTATTATACAATTGAGTTAAATCCAAAGGGTAATTGATTTGATTTTTATCAAACTGATTCTGAGAGATGAACTCAGGAATGTTCAGTGCATAAGGCAAGATGAACGATGCGCTTATGCAACCAAGCAGGACCACGCGTTTAATGATTTTATTTTCCTCAAGGCGTAGAAAAGGCTCCTGTTTAGTAATGATTAGCCATACAACAGCGCCAATCATCATCATATTTTTAATGAGCGACTCTAATGGTGTCATTTCCAGAAACGTGCCGAAACAACCACAGTTGCCGCTATTGCCTTCAGTAAGTAATTGATAAACGAGATATATGGAAAAGAAAATAAGCAGAAACAATGTAGCCCACAGTGTGAAACGTTTAAGGTAGAATTGCAGTGAAAGAAAAAGACCTAATCCGACCTCTAGTCCAATTAACGAACGGGATATTATTGGTGCGGTAAGCCAGTTTGCCATACCCAGTCGAACAAAATTGTATTCGAAAGGCTCTATGGGAAATAGCTTCAGTAATCCTGAGGCAATGAATAGAGAACCTAAAGTGAAGCAAAGAAACGAATGGACGTATCGCATAAATAAAAAAGCCGCCTAGACAGGCGGCTAAAGTAATTTTAAAAATTCAGGAGAATTTATTCAATCTCGCATTCAGAAACAATTCCCAACACATTTTGATCACCTTCGTCGCATTTTTCTTTTGCATTTTTCTTAGTGTCATTGATGGTTGTGGAACCTGCGGCTGTGCCACCTACTGTGCAGGTACAAGTGTAATCTTTTTTGCAAGATGATAGTCCGGCTACCAGAACAACAGCAAGACAAAGGGTAAGAATTTTTTTCATAGATTTTTTTTAATTGGTTTTCACAAACTTAATCAAAATTCTAATAACCCATAAGTTTCGATAATGCTTCAAGCTGATTCTTATTCAGAGCTGTTTCCAGCGACGATCTTACATCGGCCTTTTCGAATGCGGTTAGATGCCAGCTCATACTGGCGGCATTCGACATCTCGCCGGGAATGTATTCAAAGCTAAACAGGTGTATAGGTTGTTTCAGCCAGCCCGTAGCTCCGGCCGTTAGTGTTTCGTTTCTGTAGTCCTGAACTTCCATCCAATTACTGTATATGGCAGACATTGGGGCAAATCGCCGGGCTATCCAATTTGGACTATCATTAATTTGAGGAAAATGATTTTTCGGGAAGTCGCGTGTTTGAACCAATAGAACACCACCGGTATGTTCATTAATCCAGTCGCGAAAAAAATATAGAAATCGCATCGTGCTTTCCATACCATAATTATCGCGCATCCCGGCATCCATACATTGTATGGCAGGTGAGGTTGGTAAAAAGATGGTAGGCATGATATAAGGGAATGTGCAGTTCGCACGAATGATACTTGTGAAATGGATGTTGTTGGTTTCGGTTTCGCCAAAGAAGTTAACGGCATCAATCCCGTCAGGTCTTAACGCTTTAGTTTCAGTAGGCATCCTGTTGCGACATAAAAAAGATAAGGGGAGGTTGCATACATTAAAGGATCGGCCATCATTTATGATGGTTGGGGTAAATACAGCAAAAGGAATAACAGCATTTTTTTCATCGGCGGCATAATCGCCGAGTCGTTTATTTAATACATTATCGGTATTCTCATTTAATTGTTTCTCCCATAAGTAGCCGCGGTCTTTGATGTAGGTGTTCCCGCTACGGCTGAATTTTTGCCACGGAATTAATACATCATTTACTACCAGGGCCGTACACACACCGTTGAGCAAATCTTTTGAGATATTGTCGGCATATTGTTTTTCGTGAAGGTTTATAGGAGCGTTATATTTTCTTAAACGATAAAGTTCCCGGTAGTAAGATAATCCAAGTGTGCCTCCCGAAGCACCGGCCATAAAAAGTACATGATCCAGAAAGGTGTTATTTGTGGCTTCATCGAGTTTCTGCATCAAATAAAAACTTAACAGAGACGATCGCATGCCACCTCCACTGGAGTTCAGAACGATTAATTTAGGCTTATCGGTATTCTGCAAGCCTTGCGCCTTAATCTTCCATTTATTCATCACAGCAATCATTTGTAAACTATCCCGTGCAATTCGCTCATTTGAGCAGGCGTCTGCTATGGCGTCGGGGGTATAAGGCATCTGTTTTTCTGTATAACGCATACCAAAAAGCGGATTGCGGTGAGCCATTTGGTTGAATAGGGGCAAGGTATTGTATAATACAAACAGGCCAACAAATACCGGGGTGGCCCAACTTCTTAACCAATAAAAAAAGGCACCCACCGGACCAATTAATATGGCAAAAAATAAAAAGATACTTACCGCGGCGGGTAAACGAAATAAGGGCCAGTCCATAAGAAAACCCAGCAGAACAATAATCTCCAAAGCAATTAACTCAAGAATTAGAGCATTGCGCTGATGTTGCCGAAATACAGCCAGCAATACACTTCTGCGGTAATGCTCCACCTTTCTTACCCTGCGGGTCCTCCAGGGATACATCAGGGCAAAATCAACGCGTATACTTTGATAGGCGGTTTCTTCTTCGTTATGACCAAAACGCCAGGGTTGTATACTGTGCCTGCGGGTTTTCGGTGTCATCTCTTCATCCAGTTCAGCATATTCTTTTTTGTGGGTATTTAGTGATCGCGTGAATGTGACGAGAAATCCGGTGAGGGCTCCAAGGCAAAATCCGCCAACATCATAAGCAACATCCATTGAACTGCTGAATTCAGCTTTTGTCTGAAAAACAACTAATTCATAAATATAAATGGCGGCAAAGCTTAAGGGGATAATAAAATTATTCAGACAAAAACGAAAAAACGGTTTACGGAATGTGGCAAGGAAAGGGAATTTATGTGAGACGAGGATGTAAGCAGTTATATTCCACAAAACGGTAAATCCACCATAGGCCAACCCAACCAGAAAAAAGGAAATAAAACTTACGCGACCCAAATACTCCGGATCCAGAAAGAGATACGAAACACCATAGCGCCCTGCAAAACCTTTGGTTACCAGCAGGGTAAGAAACACATACGATAACAAAAGAAAGAGATGTCTGCGGCAATGCAATACCAATAGCTGTGCAGGGAACGAAAACCAAATATTGCGCAAGTATTGAATCAGTCCGGACATTTATGCCTTTAAATTAACGGGCATAATGTAAAATCCGTATCAAATTATTCAGAAAATAATAAAAGGTGTCACGATAATTGAGCACAAGGCGAGTTATGGTATCTCGTAAGCGCCAATATCGGGTTGAGCATCGCGAGGTTTATCGCAGATATCATCAGTGATTCCGGGAATAGTAATACCGGCATTTTTACAGGGTGATGAGCTAAGTAACCCGAATAACTGTTCACTAAAATCTTCGAAAAGCGGATTCTGATTTTGCTGTACGTTGAGGTAATTATTGTCTAAGCTCGATGTGGTTCTGATATTGCAATTGGTAAACGTGTAATCAAATAAATAACCACTGGCATTAACAGAATCAACAAGCAATTCATCCTCCAGGCCACCGTAAATAATACAATTTCTGATTAAGGCATTCGTAAAAGGAAAGGAATACACGATATTGTTGACTACAAAAAAATTAGTCAGCAGGAAGGATGGTTTTTGGTGGTTAATAACCGTGTTCGAATAATTAGCAAACGTACAGTGGTCGAATCGGTAATCACCTCCATAATATAGCTGAGCACAATAGTCGCCGCAACTATGAATGAGACAATTCTCCGCTCTTACACTACCACTGGCGGCCGATATGCCGGAGTAAAACATATTTTTAATTACACACTTATTCAGGCTAACCTTGTAATTTGTATTGTTCGATAACGAGTCGCATATCACGCCAATGAGGGCATCTTTGATGACAACGTGTTCCAGATAATTATCTTCACTGGAGCGAAGGAATCGAATATAGCCCCAGTTCCCCGGCAGATCCTTGAAGTAATTCTCCAGTCGGTCGCCCTGAAAGACGATTGAGTCATTTTTGGTTCCGGTTGCATTCAAGGTGCCATAAACAAATAATGCCGAGTTGGCGTGCATATACATACGAGTGCCGGCCTGCAGATTGAGCGTTTGAAACGAATCGACCACAAGCGAATTGATTACCACGTGAGGTTTATCGATTGGCCAAATGGTATCATTTTGTATGCGCTCGCCATAGTGGAAGTATGCGTTCTGTCCATAAGCCATCAGTAACACTTTTTGCTGATTGCCATTTATCTGGAACCAGATGGAGTCGGTAACAACAAACGGATTGTTTTCGTCGGTAGGATCGATGGTAACAGCGGCGAAGATATAGATCGAGTCCCGGGGCTCAATAACAACATCGGTAAAGGATTTACCGGGTACGCCGTTTACATTTAATCTGAAGTTGCTCGCCTCGCCTCCGGCTATAGAAACCGAGTTGATTTTGATTCGTTTGTTGCTCGTATTAAATACGCGAAATCTGCGCACTGCCGAACCCTGAGTAGTGAACACGGTATCAAACATAACCGTGTCGCGCGAGAAGGATAAGGTAAAGGATGGATCGGTATTAAACACATCTTTACGGCAAGAATTTAAAAACATTCCGGCACACCAAACCAATATGATTAATAGGAAAAAGCGCATCAGGTATTATCGATGCAAAGCAACGATAAAGTTTTGCAAAAAGTATAGATTAGTAGTGAGCAAATGCTCCGCATACAAAATTAATTCGGGCACCGGGAAAGGAGTCATATAACGCTAATGCACACGCCTCCAGGGTTGCCCCGGTGGTAATGACATCGTCAACCAACAGAAATCTTGGGTTTTCTGTGATTCCGTTCGGGTGGCACTCAAACAGCTCATCCACATTTCTCCATCGCTCCAGCCGGCTTTTATGGGTTTGCGTTTCATTTTTTCGAACCCTCCGCAGAAGCCTTCTTTCGATGGGAATCTGCAAGACTTCCGCCATGCCATTGCATAATAAATCGGTTTGATTATAACCGCGGGAGCGTAGTTTGCTGTGGTGCAGTGGCACCGGTACAATATAATTTGCATCACAGAAGGGATAGGTGCCGATCAATTCGTGCCCAATTAAACGGCCTAGCCATTCGCCGATATCGGTTCTGCCCTTGTATTTAAGCTTATGTATTAATTGTTGAGTGATGCCCTTTTTATTAAAGTATAGCAATGCAGAAGCCCGTTCAAAATTTATCTTGCCCCAAAACACCTTCTCAACTGCATTGCCCGGAATCTTATGAAATGAAGTTAAGGGCAGAGCGGCCTTGCAATGTGTGCAGATAATTTGTTCATTACCTACTAGATTGCGGTTGCACGATGCACAAAGATTAGGATACCATAATGAGATTAAATCATTCCAGTAACCTGAAAGGTAATTCAAAAAATATTTTTTTGAATGATCGGTCATAGAACCTAAATAATGCAATTTTGTTGAAGCAATTTAAATAACAGCAATGAACATTGTACTCCTGCTTCTCGGATTTTTTTTAACCATATACGCTATACTTCGTTTTACCTCCCTGCGCCACAGGTTTACACAACCCACTGCAGTTTTCGGTGTCACGTTCAGCGCGGAGACGATTACGTTGTTTTACTTTCTTGTCGGACTCACCATGATGATTCTTTTTATGGTCCATGAGGTGCAACCCTTATTCTACAAGGGGCGTGAGTTGCAGTATAATATCCGCGGATACTAGAATAAAGCCTGTATCAACTGATCAACCTTACTAAGTGCAATAACCTGTATGCCTTTGTTGCTTTTGCTTACCTTGTTGTATTGGGAAATATAAATTCGTTCAAACCCAAGTTTTTGCGCTTCGGAAATTCGTTGTTCCACCCGGTTTATAGCCCTTACCTCACCACTCAGGCCCACCTCTGCGGCGAAACAGACCGAAGAAGAAACCGGCATATCGTTGAACGAGGATATTAAAGCAGCAACAATGGATAAATCTATTGCAGGGTCTTCCACTTTAATGCCGCCCGCTATATTCAGAAATACGTCTTTTAATCCAAAGGGAAAGCCGCATCGTTTTTCCAGCACAGCCAGTAACATGCTCAGACGGCGTAAGTCAAATCCGGTTGCTGTTCGTTGAGGGTTGCCATAAACTGCGGCGGTTACGAGCGCTTGTGTTTCTATGAGCAGTGGACGAATGCCTTCAAGGGTTGCCGCAATACATATACCGCTAAGGGGCTCATTTCGTTGTGTAATTAAAATTTCCGAAGGGTTGTTCACCTCTCTCAAACCCTCTCCCTGCATTTCATAAATGCCCAGTTCAGATGCTGAACCAAACCGATTCTTCAATGTTCGCAGAATGCGGTACGAATAATGCCGATCACCCTCAAACTGGATTACCGTATCAACCATATGCTCCAGGATTTTAGGCCCGGCTATACTACCCTCTTTATTAATATGACCTATAATGAATACCGGTGTTCCCGATTCCTTGGCATAGCGCTGTAGTTCAGATGCGCATTCACGGATTTGTGAAATACTACCGGCGGCGGATTCAATCGTATTGGTTTGCAGGGTTTGAATGGAATCAACAATAACGATATCCGGCTTGAGTTCGTGGATGTACTGAAATAATAATGCGGTGTTGGTTTCAGCCAGCACATAGCACGAATCATTCTTGATCCCGATCCGGTCTGCACGCATTTTTACCTGCTGCGGACTTTCCTCTCCACTCACATACAATATTTTCTTCGACTCTAGTCGTAGGGCAACCTGCAGTAACAAAGTCGATTTGCCGATACCGGGCTCGCCGGCCATCAGCACGATACTACCCGGCACAATGCCTCCTCCCAGTACCCGATTCAGCTCCATATCCGGAGTCATCAATCTGGGGTACTCTGCAGCTGCTATGGTATGGATAGGCAGGGGCTTGGCTGTTTGTTTACGTTCATTACTGCCTGTTTGATGAACAGTAGATGAGGTTGACTTTTGAATCAATTCCTCGGCATAGGTATTCCATGCTCCGCAGGATGGGCATTTACCGATCCACTTCGCACTTTGTGCGCCACAATTCTGGCAAAAAAAAACCGTTTTAACCTTGTTCATTATCTACGAATATCATATTTATTATAAGAATTATGTGTTACTAAATTATCTTGATTTAAGTATTTTAATAATATATATTTACTGTATCAAAAAACTCTAAAACACATGATTAAAATTACACAACTTGTTGCGGTGATTGTTCTGCTTACGGTCACACAACTTTTTGCACAACGTAATTGCGGAACTATGGAGTATATGCATCAGCATCAGCTCAACAATCCGCAGTTACTCCAGATTGCACAGGAAATCGAAAACCACACCAGTCAGTTTATCACCACTTATCAGCCCTCGGGGCGAGCGGTGATTACGATTCCCGTTGTATTTCACGTAATATACAATACGACATCTCAGAACATTTCTGATGCGCGTATCAATGCACAGATTGATCAGTTGAACAAAGACTTTGCTCGTCAGAATGCGGATGCAGTGAACACCCCTTCAGTATTTCAGAGTCTTGGGGCTAATACTGAAATTCAATTTTGTTTGGCCAAGCGCGACCCGAGTGGAAATGCCACCACAGGAATTATTCGCAAGACCACAACGGTATCTTCATTTTCTACAAATGACAATGTAAAGCGAAGTGCAAACGGAGGAGATGACCCTTGGGATGTTAACGCTTACCTAAACATATGGTCATGTAATTTAAGTAACGGCGTTTTAGGGTATGCTCAATTCCCCGGATATCCACCGGCAACAGATGGTGTAGTGTTGTTGTTTTCAACAATTGGCAGCACAACCACTCCGGGTACCATTGCGAATTATAATTTAGGCAGAACGGCAACACACGAAGTTGGTCACTGGTTAAATCTATTCCACATCTGGGGCGATGATGGAACAGCTTGTACCGGATCGGATCAGAATGCGGATACACCAAATCAGGGGGGCTCTAATGGTGCTTGTCCATCTTTTCCAAGAATATCCTGCAGTAATGGACCTAACGGAGATATGTTTATGAATTATATGGACTATACTTACGACAATTGTATGAATATTTTCACGGTTGGTCAATCCGGTCGTATGAATGCTATTCTTTCACCTGGCGGCGCTCGGGCATCTATTGCCAGTTCGCTGGGATGCGTACCTCCAAGTGGTGGTACATCCTGCGGCACGCCGGCCGGCTTGTCGGCAACATCAATTGCCTCAACATCGGCTACGCTTAACTGGGGCGCAATCAGTGGAGCATCCTCATATAATGTGCAGTATAAGACTTCTGCCGCAACAACATGGACTACCACGACCTCGACGACCACGTCAAGAAGTATAACCGGTTTAACGGCATCAACTACATATAATTACAGAATTCAGGCTGTTTGTTCAGGAACTACAGGTACGTATTCTGCCAGCGCATCGTTCACTACGTTGTCGTCTTGTTCAGATATCTATGAGTCAAACAACAGTTTAAGCACGTCGAAGTCTATAACAAACAATGGTTCTATTCAGGCGATTATAAGTTCTTCTACGGATAACGATTACTTTCAATTTACTACAACAGCTTCAGCGCCAAAAGTTAGAATTAATCTCACCAATTTACCCGCAGACTATGATATTCAGTTGTTCAATTCATCGGGCACTCAATTAGCCATATCTCAGAACGGAAGTACTACATCAGAACAGATCATATACAACAGCTCTACTGCGGCAGCTACATACAGAATTCGTGTGTATGGATATAATGGTGCATTTAACGCTACATTATGCTACACACTGGCCGTTGCTACTCAGGCATCAAACTTTAAAGAAATAGCTGATGCAACTACAGATGTTGATTTGTCTTTTGTTAATGTTTATCCTAATCCAAATACCGGAAACTTCAGTATCGATTATTTCTCTAAGAGTCCTGCCGTTTTAAATCTTTATGTAATGGATATGACCGGCCGTGTTGTTTACAGCGAAGTACAGCAGGTGTTTGATGGCATGAATACATTCCCCATCAATCTTCCTGATTTAACCAATGGCATGTATATGATAAACATTGCGAATGGCGATGATCATCGCATGAAGCGCTTTATCATTCAGAAGTAAGCCTTTGTCGCCTGGTGCGCAAAGTTTATAGTACAATAGCGGCGGGATTGTTAATCAATCCCGTCGCTTTTTTTTAGTACAGTATCTAATTTTGTTTGAGTTAAACCGTTGACAACATGCTGAATCACCGATTACTTATAACGATAATAATCTTCATTATTACACTGGCATCCTGCGTTCCTGCACGCAAGTTTCAGGATGTTCAAACTTTGAATGAAAAATTACTCAAAGAGAATAACGAATGTAAAACAAGTAGGTCAGAGTTGCAGGATAAGTATGATGACCTGAATGATAAGTACATCAATTTACAGGAAGAAAAAAACGAACTGGTTTCTGATACAGCAACCTTTGGAGACAACTATCGCAGGCAACGCGACATGAATGATGAGTTAAATAAACTTTATGAACAGGTTGTAAAACAAAATAAAGAATTGCTCACCAATGCCACTGCAACAAATCAGAAACTCTCGCAGGAGCTGGAGGATCGCAAGCGAGAAATGGACAAGAAGCAACAACAACTCAACGAACAGCAGTCGCAGATTGATAAACTCAACACCGACTTAAAAGAACGCGAGAAGAAAGTAAACGACCTGGAATCAATTCTTGCAAGCAAGGACTCCACGATGAAGGCGCTGAAGAATAAAGTAAATGATGCCCTCACCGGATTTGAAAAAGGAGATTTAACGGTTTATGAGAAAGAGGGTAAGATTTATGTGAGTATGTCTGATAAATTATTATTTAAGTCAGGAAGTATTGCTGTAGATCCCAAGGGTAAGGATGCACTAAAAAAAGTTGCTGAGGTACTCAATAAGAATACCGATATTACCGTAAACGTGGAGGGACACACCGATAATGTGCCATTAAATGGCAGTGGGTCAATAAAGGATAACTGGGACCTCAGTGTATTACGTGCCACGTCGATAATTCGCATATTGGAGGAGTATCAGGTGGATGCAAAGCGGGTTATAGCAGGAGGACGAGGGGAATATGCCCCTGTTTCTGATAACGGCAATGCTGAAGGTCGCTCCAAAAACCGTCGCACAGAAATTATCCTTACACCCGATCTGAGCAAGCTCTACCAGATCATAAATAAATAGAACGGACATATTGGTATATGGCGCTGAAATTTTAAGCAATTTTGCCGCCGTTACCAATGATTAAAAAATTATTAGATCTGCGCAGTAAAGGTGATGCCGAGATGTCGTTCATGGATCACCTCGAAGAGTTGCGCTGGCATATCGCCCGCTCACTGATCGCTATTGTAATAGTTGGTGTTCTGTTATTTATCAATAAATCGTTTTTATTTGACCAGATCATCCTTGGTCCCAAGAAGCCTGATTTCTTAACGTATCGCGCCCTCTGCTACCTATCGAATACATACAACCTTGCACCGGAATTATGTATTCAAAGTATCGAATTTCAAATCATTAACCGCGATTTGTCCGGCCCATTTATGGTTCACATGCAATTATCCTTTATTGTAGCCCTTGTGTTTGTATTCCCTTACATACTTTGGGAGTTGTGGCGCTTTGTATCGCCGGCATTGTACGATCAGGAGAAGCGCAAAATTGGTAATGTAGTGCTGATGAGTTCCTTTATGTTTTATCTCGGTGTGTTATTCGGCTATTATCTGGTGGCTCCATTTTCTATTCAATTTCTTGGAACCTATCAGCTCAGTACAGAGGTTGCCAATACGGTTGACTTATCGTCCTATGTAGATTCCATCACCGGGCTGGCATTTGCCTGTGGGTTAACATTTCAGTTCCCGCTCATCATTTTATTTCTATCCCGGCTCGGATTCGTTACACCTCAGTTTCTTAAAACCTATCGTAAGTATGCCCTGGTGGGTATTTTATTCCTTGCGGCAATTATCACTCCATCTCCCGATATGTTTAGTCAGTGTATTGTAACGGTGCCTTTATATATTCTTTATGAAATCAGTATATGGGTTAGTGCTCGGGTATATAAGTCCGGATCAGATACCGAAATAGAAAACGTACAAAATAATTCCAATGAATAAAACGATTGCTCTCGGCTGCGACCACGCCGGCTATGAATATAAAGAGTTATTGATCGAATATCTTTTACAAAATGGATATGACGTTATCAACTATGGTACCGATACGCCTGACTCTGTCGATTATCCCGATTTTGTTCATCCGGTTTGTAAGGCATTAGAGCAACACACGGCAGATCTGGGTATTTTACTTTGCGGCAGTGCAAATGGCGTATGTATCACAGCAAATAAATATGCCCATATTCGGGCGGCGCTATGCTGGATCAGCGAAATCGCCACACTTGCCCGACAGCATAATAATGCCAATGTGCTGTGTATACCTGCCCGTTTTACCTCGGCAGAACAGGCTAAAAATATCGTGCATACCTTCCTGAATACCGCATTCGAAGGCGGTCGTCATCAGGGGCGCATCGATAAAATTGTACCAACCTGTTGAACAATATTCTCGGTGAATTCCTTATAAGGCACATATGCATTTAATACTGGGACACATACTCTTATTTCTACATTTACTCATACAATCGTGCAATCACTATTCGAAAACACCCCCAACATACCAACCTGAAGCACTTATGAACACAACAAATCAGACAATAGAACCCGGAGATACAGCCACTTTTGCCGCCGGTTGTTTTTGGTGTGTGGAAGCGGTATTCCAGCGACTCGAAGGCGTCGATACTGTCGTGTCGGGTTATACAGGGGGCTCCGTTAAAAATCCGTCCTACAAAGAAGTATGCAACGGCACTACGGGACATGCCGAAGCGTGTCGTATTGTGTATGACGCTTCTAAAATTTCATTTCTGCAACTACTGCAAGATTTCTTTACCACGCACGACCCCACGCAACTGAACCGGCAGGGCAACGATGTGGGCACACAATACCGCTCGGCCATATTTTATCATAATGATATCCAAAAACAACAAGCACTGCAGGTCATCAAACAATTAAACGAAGAGAAGGTGTACGACCAGCCTATTGTTACCGAAGTTAGTCCGGCGGCTGTTTTTTACAGTGCCGAAGATTATCATCAGAATTATTACAATCTCAATGGCGATCAGATGTATTGCCGTTTTGTAATACAGCCCAAGCTGGAAAAATTCAATAAGGTGTTTAAGGACTTAACCAAAGAGGAATACAAGAGGTGATTAAGCACGATCATGTGGGCGTAAATCCAGACAGTTATGCCGCCTACAGTTTACTGAATCTTAGAATGTGCAATTGCATATTTGTTTCGATATACATAATATAATTGCCCGAAATCAAATCACTGATAGAACAAGATCTTGTATGAAGGACTTTAACAGTAGTGCCAATCAGGTCAGTAATTCTTATTTGCCTAATACGTTCATCCGGGACTGATATGTAGATATTATCCGTTGCCGGGTTAGGATAAATCGTAATCTTATTCACGGTATGCGAAAGGTTATAAGTGCTTGTTGAAGTACTGCAGAGATTATGCATGCCCAGCAAAATTCTGAAAGGACTATTTTGCATAGCAGTATATATTCTGGTCTTTTGATCAGTAGTAAACATGTATTTGCCCGGGCCTGCTGTATAATCCATGAAATTCATAAACATCTCACCATCTACATTAACAGATGGCAGAGAACAGGAGCCGGCATTGTGAGGATAGTCGGGCAGGCCAACATTTTGCCCGCCCGCTGGTGGCGTATCATTACAAAAATCGTTACCGCAAGCGGCATCGCCCCATACGTGCCGTAAGCCAAAATAGTGGCCAAGCTCATGAGTTAAGGTTCTACCATCAATGATGGAAGAGATATAATGGCCCGATGGAAACAGCGCATAAGAGCCTATAGCTTTCGCATAACACCAGATGCCATCTGTTGTATCGGTTGCTGTGTTTGGGATGCCCAAGAGGCCACTTAACGGTGGAACAGAAGACACTCCGGCATAGGTGAGCAAATCACTCTTATCAGTAACCCATACATTCAGATATTTTGTTACATCCCATATCGAATGCGGTTTTACGATACTGTCAAGATAATTCTTCATACCGGACTGTGTCCCGAATTGAGTTGGATTTGGCCAACCTTTATCAAGGTAGTTGATTCGGTCTATTCCCGGTTCGTTAAGTATTTGACCATCAGGGCTAATCAAAGCAGGGCAGAACTGAATAGCGATGTTAGCAATTTTTACACGACCAAGTTCATCCAAATTCGAAGAAGCTAAGTTCACATTGGCGGCCCAGTTAACAAATGCGTTGTCAGGATAATCGGCCAGGTTATAGGCGGCGGCTGAAAAATCCTGATTGATTATGGTAATCTGGGATTGGATCTGCTCTATTGAGAGGTTAGGAAATAGACCAACGGCCTCACCGCTATGTACGATGTGGAAAATTACCGGTATCTCGTAAACACCGGATCGATTCAGCGCCGGCATATCCGCATCATGGATTAAATCCTGAAAAGCATCTTCCCAATCAGACATTGGCATCTCAGTGCCGCATTGATTCAAATCAGTTTGAGCATATGCACAAGCAATCCAAAACCATAATCCAAAGGTGATAATAACGAGTTTCAATATTATTTAAGATTTGTTTTTTTTGACCTATGTGTATGTTAATGGTTTAATAAGTCAATCAATTTAATTTGAATTGTTCCTTACAAAGGTAAGGCCTCGCCATTATGCGAAATAGAACAGCTACTCTTGCCGATTGATATATACATTTTACTTACGTGGTTGAACCTTGTATCAGCACATAATACATTATGAACTTTTCAGCTATGATGCTAAATAGGTTTATCGCGGTTAAACAAATACCAATGGTATTTTGGATATCGATCTTACCAAGACATTCATAACATAAAAACGCTCCGATTATGCATAAAGGTATTGTAGCGTATTGTATAGTCCTTAACGGTTATTTTACATATCAAGCTCCTAAAACTATGCTCCGGTGCGTATTATTTTACTTACTTTGCGCCAATGCGGATTGCCGTTCTAGGTATGTTTATTTTATGGGCTGTTCAGGCTCATGCACAGCTATTACCTTCATTTGGTGGCACACGTACCGGCACAACAGGCTTTCAGTTTCTCAAGATTACCCCTGATGCTCGGGGTGCAGGATTATCGGGTTGTATGCTTGCCGTTACTGACGATTTATCTGCTTCTTTCTGGAATCCGGCAGGCCTCACTAAACTCGATACACAGAAAGTGCACCTGATGGTATCGCAAACGCAATACACCGCGGCCAGCACCATGTCTTTTGCGTCGGCGGCTTATCGTTTAGATAACGCAACAGTCCTAAGCGCATCAGTACTCTATTTCTCTACGCCCGAAATGCCGGTTACCACAGAGTTTATGCCAAACGGCAACGGGCTTACATTCCGCGCATTCGATGTGGCCGCGGCATTAACGTATTCAAAAATTTTAACATCTAATTTTAGTTTTGGCGTAACCGGAAAATTTATACGTGAGCAGTTTGCCGGCGTACATGCACAAAACGGCGCGCTCGATTTCGGTTTCCGATACGATATCGGCAAAGCCAATACCCGCTTTGCTGTTGGTATGAGTAATTTCGGATTCAGCAATGATGCCAGCGGACAAATAATCACAGAGTCACTTAATGGCAAGGATACGCTTGTAACCTTTGATAAAATTGCTGTACCTACGGTTTTTCGAATAGGTTTTGCATGGGATGCCATTAAGAAAGGCAATCATTTACTCACGTTAGCCGCCCAGCTAAATCATCCGACCGATAATAATGAAACCTATGCGCTTGGGGCTGAGTATGTGTGGCGAAGAATGTTATTTGCACGAAGCGGGTACTCCTTTGCCGAAGATGAACGCGGCTTGCCCTCATTTGGATTTGGCCTCAGATTCAAACGCAACTTTGGCATGGTGCAGATTGATTATGGATATCAGAATAAATTGTTGTTGGGCTCTATGCATCGTTTTGGATTAATGTTTAGTCTGTTTTGAACATGAAGAAAGTATATAGCATTACGATAGTCTTGTTACTCTTGTCATTGAGCAGTTGTGATTTGTTGCTGGGAAAGAAAGACGATACTACAGTTGATGATATTTTTGTTCAAGGTAACATCGACCCGAATCTCTATCCTAATCAGGTGGGTTATTTGCCCGTATTACCTTACTGGCAAGGATTTTCTAACCCAATCGATGTATGTGTAGGCTATGATGAAATGGTTTATGTGGTTGACGACAATGGGGTAAATATTTTAGATCAGAAAGGCACACGGTATAGAACCATAGCCATTCCCGGCGCCACCGATGTTACGCAGGACCGCATGCTTAACACCTATGTACTTGGCCGGGTTAATAAGTCAATTTCGGGAACAATATATAATCTGGCGGCAGTATATGTAATCGCTAATTCAAGTTCAGCCGCCGCTCCGCTGATTAAAGACACATTGATTCATCCTTTTAATGATGTTTCCCGAAACAACACGGCATTCAGGGGGGTAGCCGATGAACAGGTTCAATTCACCGGTATTGCCGCAACGTTTGATAATACGGTTTATGTGTCTAGGACAGGACCAACCAACGATTTAACCTCTACATCGCGCCCCGATAATACTTTCCTCATATATGATGAATCGGGGGTTAATACCGGATACAGTAATGGGTTAAATCCTGTAACATCAAGTCTAAAATCCTGTCTCGATGTAGCCTCAATAGCCACCTTCACAGCACCGCCTCAGAGTATCGCCGGGGTTAATCAATCCAAAGATTTTATTTTGGTACAGAACAATGATCAGGCGCAGTTTGCCGCCTTGTGGATTAAACAAACGGTAGATCCCGATGGTGGATTAATCTTCACAGAGAACAGCACACTTACGATATTCGACTATACTAAAGCCGATCGGTTTTTATATCAACCCTTTCGTTTCAGCTCCCCCAGCGATGTATTTATTGCGCCGGATATCACGGGATATATTTTTATAGTAGATAGCGAAAAAGATTCGCTCTATCAGTTTACCAATAAGGGATTCGAGGGAGTTAATCCTCCTGCAAACAGCGGTATCACCAAGCAAATTCTTGCTTCATTTGGAGGCACAGGTTCCGGACCATTTCAGTTTAACGACCCCAGTGGGGTGTGTTATTTTAGAAAAGTAATCTATGTCGCCGACAAAAATAACGGGCGTATAAGCCGATTTAAATTAAGCACAGACGTGGAATAGCACGCTAGTTTAACTGCATAACAACAGCACCCAGAAAAATAGCCCCCACAATAAGATGGGTAACCTTAAGTGGTGTGAATCGAATAAATAAAAACGTGATGAGGATGATTGCTGGATGTAGCACAGACCACTCCAGATTCAGGCTAAGTGATATGGAGGCGCCGAGCACAATGCCTGCGGCTATTGCCCGCAATCCATTCATTGCCTTTTGCATTGGGGCGTAATCTTTAATGAACTCCCAATACGGAAAAACACCAAGCATAATTAAAAAGCCCGGCAGAAAAATGGCTACAGTGCCCAGCAAACATCCAAGCAAAGTATAATTATACCCCAGAGCATGCAGGGCCATACCACCTGCAAAGGAGGCAAAGGCAAACGATGGGCCCGGAAGCGCCTGCCCGATAGCATAACCGGTCAGGAACTCTTCACTGGTCAGATAATTTCGGTGATGCACAAATTGTTCAAACATCATGGGCGCCAGAACATAGCCACCGCCAAAAGTTATGGATCCAAAACGATAGAAGTTCTCGAATAAGACGATAGGCTTAAAGCCACTGAGCGCACCGGTTATAGCGGAGGCAATAAAGAGGGCGATAAACAGCAATAAACTTACCGATGATTGCAACCATTTGAGGGGCTGATGCTGTGTGTTACTTACCGCTTGCGCTGACTGATCCCATAGTATGGTTGCTACGCATCCAAGCAGTAGTATGATTGGGAAGATCCAGGGACTACTGATGAATGCAGTAATCAGCATGGCAAATACGATTAACGTTACATGTAATCGGTTGTTTGTCATTCGCTGTGCCATGTCATACCCACCGGCGGCAACTACGCCTATGGCAACCGGCTGTACAAATCGAAATAACTCGGTGGGGAAGTCGGCATAGCGCTGAAAACCATAAAATAAAACGGCAAGTAGCGACATTAAGATGGCCGCCGGTAAGATCCAGCACAATAGCGCAAGTGCCGCCAGTAACGTGCCTCCTCGTTTGAGTGCAATACCTACTACGGTTTGTGTAGAAGATGGGCCGGGTAAAAACTGACAAAGCGAATAAATCTCAAGCAACTCATCATTACTCAGATAATTACGTTTTTTTACTAATATGTTTTGAAGAACAGGAATATGGGCCTGTGGCCCGCCAAATGCCGTTAATCCGATGACAAATAAATCCTTTAGGAAAATAAGGTTTTGAGACCGCATCAGGCCTTAGCCTTTTTCAATCCGATTTCGATTAAACGTTCATCGAGGTATTCACCGGCACTGATGTTGTCGTATTTACGTGGGTTGTCAAAGTTTACGCAGGAGGGCAGGCAATCCAAACGCATATCAGAACGGGGATGTAAGAAGAACGGAATCGAGAAGCGCGATGTGCCCCATAATTCTCTTGGAGGATTTACCACGCGGTGAGTAGTTGAGCGCAGTACATCGTTCGTGAGGCGTTGCAACATGTCGCCAACATTTACCACAATCTGACCGGGCAATGCGGTAACCGGAACCCAGTCGTTTTGCTTGGTTAATATCTCCAGTCCATCGGCTGAGGCACCAACCAGTAGGGTAATCAGATTAATATCTTCATGTTGCTCTGCGCGAATAGCCGACTTTGGATCTCCGGTAATTGGCGGATAATGTATGGCTCTTAAGATAGAATTGCCATTGTGAATTTTAGGATCAAAATAATTTTCGGGTAGTTTCAGATATAAGGCAATAGCCCTTAGGAGATGAGACCCGGTAACTTCAAAGGCCCGGTAAGATTGAACGCCAACCTCATTGAATCCGGGCACTTCATCAACCCAGATATTATCGGGATATTCACTTTTGATCGCACCATTATCTGTAACCATTTGCCCAAATTGCCAGAACTCCTTCAGGTCGCCGAAGTTGCTTCCTTTGGCGTGCTCGCGACCAAAAGAGGTATAGCCGCGCTGTCCGGCGAGATCCATTTTCTGGTATTTAAGTTTAATCGGTTCCGGTAAAGAGAAAAAGGATTTCACTTCCCGATATAATTCATCAATGAGCACATCGTTGATGCCGTGATTTTTAACGGCAACAAAACCCACGTGATGATACGCATCGCCTAAGTCTTTTACGAATTTATTTTTTTTATCTGCATCGCCGGAACTGAAATCGGCCAGATTCACAACAGGTATGGTGCTCATAAACTGGGATTAATTTGTCCGAAATATACCATGCACTTCGCATTAATGAAAGTACCAAATAATCAGTGCATTAAAATGATAAGGAATAGGTGTTGTATTATTCTCTGAGAAATAATAAAACAGCAGGGACTTTGTCTAGAGTAAATCGTTTCGATTTCCAGCTGCTAACCGAATCGGTGAAGAGGTATTGTTGGTCAGAGGTTAAGCCTGCCGCAATACAGAGTTTAGTTGAAGGGTGCAGGATGCTCAATAAATCATTGATTACGGATTGATTACGATAGGGCGTTTCAATAAAGATTTGTGTTTGCCGATGTACCAGCGAGTGTTGTTCGAATTGTTTAATCTTCTCTTTGCGTTTTAGAGGGTCTACAGGCAGATATCCGTTGAATGCAAAAGATTGTCCATTGAGTCCGCTTCCCATCAGGGAAAGTAATATCGAAGATGGCCCAATGAGCGGAACAACAGGGATACCTGATTGGTGTGCCATAGCAACCACCTCAGCTCCCGGATCAGCTACAGCAGGGCAACCCGCATCACTTAACAGGGCCATATCGGCATCTTTACAGTGATTGAGCCAACTTGAAACAGGGTTATTGGTGTTGTCATGTTTGTTCCATTCAAAAAAGGTGCACTCGTCGAAGGATGTTGTGAAACCGATACGCCGCAGGTTTCGTCGTGCTTCCCGTGCGGATTCAACAATGAAAAAGCGAACGGAATTCAGTAACGGATAACTGATGATATAATGGGCATTAGTATGTTCAGTTAATGGAACCGGTATCAGGTATAGCGAAAACATTTCTACTGCAAATTACCGGTATCTGACAGAATCCAATTAATTTTTCGCGGTAATCTTGACTCGGGTATTTACAAAAACAGCAAGATTATTTTTATCAGCAAATCGTTATTGGGAAAATATCTGTTACAGATTATAGACGGTTTATGATGTTTGAGCCATGTAATGTGAAGGTGGATTGAACAACGGATGTGTAGTGTGCTGTAGTTCATAAAATGATTAAGAGGCACGGAAATACATCTTGTTGTCTATCTATTTCAGGAGTCTTCATTGTGTATATTACGTCGCATTCTGCCTCTTAGTGGAACTGCGTAAATTATTCAACTAAAATTGATTTATAGCAAAATCGAATTTTAAATATATTTTGACCCTAATGTAACATTTTTTGAAGTGGAGCGCTTTAGCAACAAAACTATTCAGAATGACAAAACAATCGTACATAATTAAAATTCCAATTATTCTTTTAATTGCTTTATTGTTTAGCTCAATCAAGCTCCTCGCACAAACAACACCATCCCGGGAAATGGATGAGTACTTAGAGAAAAAAGCCGATGGTTTTAATACATCTTATGAAAATAAAGATGTAAAGACTTACAACGCCCTACTTTCTGAATATCTTGCTATCTATGAAAAATTATCTGCGCACGAAAAGAAGCAACAGGCCTATTTACTTGGTAACATTTACTATAATCTTACTTGTATTTATTCGCTTTTAAACAATAAGACTTCTGCGCTAACTTATTTGAAAAAGGCAATTGATGTAGGGTATAATGATTATGGACATGTGCAGAATGATTCCGATTTAGACAATATCAGAAATGAAAAAGAATTCATTGAACTCAATAAAAAGCTCAAGCAAACCGGAGATTATCTTAGTATCCTGAAAAAGGCCGGCAAATACAATCTTTCAGACAACAGGGCTATTCCAAAATTCACTTATCAGGAAAGCAATAATCCCAATTTAGTGGCATTGCGTAAAGGATTCAATATAGATAGTATTGCCGGACAGGGGACGGATGTACTTAAAATTTTAGAACTGATGCACTGGGTCCACGATCTGATTCCTCATGATGGAATGAATGGAAACCCGGAGGTAAAAAATGCAATGAGTATGTTAGAGGTCTGTAAAAAAGAAAGCAGAGGATTAAATTGCCGTGGGCTTGCACTGGTTTTGAACGAATGCTATTTGGCAATTGGAATTAAATCAAGAATTGTAACGTGCTTACCTAAAGACAGCCTGAAAATCGACCAAGATTGCCATGTCATTAATGCTGTTTATTCTGAATCACTCAAAAAATGGCTTTGGATCGATCCGACTTTTGATGCTTATGTGATGAATGAAAAAGGAGAACTGTTGAGCATTGAGGAAGTTCGTGAGCGTTTGATTGGTGACAAACCCCTGATTCTAAATCCGGAGGCTAATTGGAATAATCAGCAGACACAGACAAAAGAAGATTACCTGGAAAATTATATGGCAAAAAATCTATATATCCTTGAGTGTCCGATATCGAGCGAATATAACATGGAGTCAAGTTCTGAAGGAAAAACCTTCAATTACATAAGGCTCCTTCCGTTGGATTATTTTGAACAAACTCCGGATAAATCTGAAGAAAAAGAAGAAAAAAATAATACGCTCTGGATATCCTATAAAACCAACAATCCGAATTTGTTTTGGGAGCATTGATATATATAATCACAAACCGCGTGAAAGCAATGTTACCTTGCCTCATATTTACTGCCATATTTGTTATAAAAGTTTAAAAAGCGCCTTAACAAATCAAATACATCATCACAAAAACGTCTGAAGTTTTTTATCGCCAACAAGAACAAGAAATAAAATACTCCCCAATTATAGCACAGTAGTGAAATCCGAAAAATAGCATCCAACAATAACAACCACAACACAATGAAACATCTAATAATCCTAATTACACTGACATTTGGACTAATATCATGCAACAACAATGCAAACAAAACTGATGGCGATAAACCATTGACCGAAGCTCAACAAATGGTCAAACTTGACAAGTTGAAACTGGACTTTAATCAACCAGTTCTAATTGATAGTTCCGTTTATGTAATGTATCCATTGTCACTTAACAACAATGACGAAGAAGACGGTGGACCTTTTGGCAGCAGCAGTTATAGCCAACCGACTACTTATTGGAATATTGTTTTTTATAATACAGCAAATGGAGAATATCATTTATTGGACGACCAACGAAAAATGGTAATTTATTCTTACGACCCAAGAAATTCTAACGTTAGTTCATCTGTATCTTTCACTGACTTTAGTGAGTATATAGAGAACGGGTACAATCAGGTTGATCATCTGCTTTATTATTCAGTGACAACTCATGACTACAACAAAGACGGAAAATTAAACGCAGAAGACCCAAACTATTTATTCATTTCAGACAAAGCAGGTAAAAATTTCAAACAAGTATCACCGGATAATTTAAACGTTACTTATTGGCAGGCAATAAAAGGAACCAATAAAATATTACTTCAGGTTACAAAGGACATTAACAACGATAAAAAATTTAACGTCAATGATATTACTATTCCCATGGTTTACGATTTAAACAAAGCCGAAACATCAAAAGACATTTTCAAAGAAGACTTCATTATTAAACTCAAAAAACAACTTGATGAATATTGGACACCGAAAGAGTAGCCGCGAACACGGGCCTTGTTCCTCTATTATTTTTTAACGCGTGAAAACACCTCATATATTACAAGGAAGCAACCTTCTTTCGGGCGTTTGAACTTCGGGTCGTATTTTCACGCTCTGCCCTTAGCGGTAAGTTAATCAGATATATCGGTTAGAAACAGGCTGATTACCTGTAGTGACAGTAAAAAAGTTGAGTCAAGAAAACAACGTGGTTAAACAGGGAGTACTTCGAAAATCCAAAAGAGTAGAAATAAAAATAAATTCAAATAAAATGAAAAAAGTAAACACATTATTCGTTGCAGTTCTTTTTGTTTCAACTATTTTAACAAGTTGCGGGAGCGAATCTAAAAATGTAGATACCTGCAAATGCCTGACTGAGCCTGGCAACTCCACATTTATGAAAGAAAATGAAGACGCTTGCAGAGATGCTATAAGCAAAGAACTTGGAGTAAGTAATTGGGAAAAAGTCAATATGTCTCAAAACAAGGAAGTGCGCGCGAAGTTTGATGCTCTGGTAAGGCGGTGTAATTAATATTAGGTGCTTATATATCATCGGGCAGATTGTATTTTCACAGTCTGCACTTCGTTTTAAACAAAACTGTAATCTCCCCCATTAGCCGGCCGGTTATTAGGCATTCTCGGCAACCACTTCCTTTACTTCGGGAATAATACGCTTTAGTAAGCCTTCAACACCCGACTTCAGGGTAATTGCAGAAGATGGGCACCCACTACACGAGCCTTTAAGCATCAGGGTTACTATGCCTTCGTGATACGATTTAAACTGAATGGCGCCGCCATCCATTTCTACTGCAGGTTTTACATAGGTGTCTAATGCTTCTTTTATTTTACCGATTACTTCATTGTCGTCCAGCTGGGGCGCATTGCCATCTTGTTTAACCTGAAAACCGATATTGAAAACCGGCTTAAGATCATCAAGATATAGCTTGATAAACTGTCTGATGGTTGGTATCACATCATTCCATTCTGTAGCGGAGTCTTTGGTTAAGGTTATTACATTGTTCATAATGAATACGCCTTTTACAAACGGAAAATCAAACAGTGCAAGGGCTAAAGGGCAATCAATGGCATCCTGTAAAGATGAAAACTCCACACTGTCACTTTCCAGCAACATGCGGTCGCAAACAAATTTCATAGATTCAGGATTCGGCGTCATTTCGGAGTACACCGTAACCGGTATTGATGTGGTATTCATGGATTATGTATTAAGGGGATAATGATTCAAACAATACAAAGGTAGTTTCGTTCAGCTTTACTTTATCAGGTAGTAAATAAGTTTAACATATTCGTTATTCAGGTCGATTAGTCCATATTCGCTGGACCACCATGAATCCACTTTGTAATATCTTGGTGGGGCAGGAGCAATATCAATACGAATCGAGTCCTCCCGAAATACCTTGTTGCAGGTCATTCGGATGCGGCGCGTGTGAAAGGCTGATGAAACAATCGTTATGTGTTTCCAATTCATTTCATCACAACGCTTTTTGATATGCCGGCATTCCTCCAGTGTAGAGGTGCCACGACAAAGCGTATCCAGGATTAATGAAGAATCAGTATTGAACTTTGTTATGGCAAGTAAAGTCAATTCACATTCATACAGGTCTTTACCAAGTACTAGGGCATTAGCATCCTTATTGCCGCCTGTGCAAATAATCCGTTTGCTGATTCCTTCTGAGGCCAGTTTAGCCGCAAACTTTCCGCGGTCGTAGGCATTACCGGATAATACAAAAATCACTTCCGAAGGATCGTGCGTGTAGTCAACAATCAAAAATGAAGATAAACAGCGCGCGATCGAGTATCGAAAAATAAAAAGCAACAGAAATAATGTAAGGAACGGAACAATCCGGCTAAGCCATTTTATTATTTTCTTCCGTTGATTGGAGGGATTCATCAAATACTTTTTGTTCCTTTATGAGCACAAAATTCCACTTTTATGGCAGACGAACTTTGGATGGATGCAGAAATTATTAAAATTGAAGACGAAACGCCAACAACGCGTCGTTTTTGGTTTCGGTTAAATGAGTTGGAGTCATTTCGTTTTAGTCCCGGACAGTTTGTATCACTCGAATTGCCGATTCATGAGAAGAAAAGTAAACGCATTCGCAGTTATTCAATTGCCTCCGCCCCCGGAAACACTAATGTATTTGAGTTGGTCATTGTGCTTGTTGAGGATGGTATGGCTACACCCTATATGTGGTCTAATTTTAAACTTGGAGATAAGATACCCTGCCGTGGTCCTTTGGGACATTTTACCTTGCCGGATCATTTGGATCGTGATTTATGCCTGGTTTGTACAGGAACCGGTATTGCACCGTTCCGATCTATGGTACACTATATTCACCAGAATCAAATACCGTGTAAAAACGTGTATCTGATTTTTGGATGTCGCAACCGTGAGGATATTTTATATCGCGATGAGCTGATGCAATTGGCGGCAGAAATGCCTTCGTTTCACTATTATTATGTTTGTTCGCGCGAGGATCCGCAGTCGTTTGAAGGGCATATAGGCTATGTGCATGCGGTCTATGAACAATTATTTTCCGATAAACGCCCCGTGCATTTTTACCTGTGTGGATGGCGAAATATGCTTAATGAAGCCCGTACCCGAATTCAGGCTATGGGATATGATAAGTCGAGCATTCACGTGGAGATTTATGGATAAGGAATTACAGGCTACATAAATCGACACTAACTTGTTTATTAGGTTCATATAGGTATCTTTGCCGCGCCTAAAACAACGAGTTCAGCGTAAAATGCCCTATAAGTCCTTGACAAACAAATTTTTGTATCTGTTTATAGCCTTTATGGCCTTTGCATTTTCATCTGTACAGGCCGGACACCCCGAGCATCCTGCACATATGGAGGAAAAGCACGCCGACACTCCTAAGACCGATGAAAAATATGATGCCGGCTCTGTAATCATGCATCACATTACAGACAGTCACGAATGGGAGATCTACTCCAAAGGGCATACGCACATTAGCCTTCCGCTTCCTGTTATCCTGTATAATATTGAACATGGCTTATCTGTATTTATGTTCAGCGTATTTGAGCACGGACACGCAAATTACAATGGATATTATTTGGATAAAAAGCACCATATTCAGTCCCTGGACGGATCCGCTTTTTATGACTTATCCATAACTAAAAACGTACTGGCCATGTTGGTTAGTTCCCTGATTCTCTTCTTGCTGTTTCGCTCTGTGGCCAAACGTTATCAGGCAAATCCTCTGCAGGCGCCCAGTGGCATGCAAAATCTTTTTGAGGTGCTGATTATTTTTGTGCGCGACGAAATAGTGAAACCTATGTTGAAGGAAAACACCTATCGTTTTTTGCCTTATCTGCTCACGGTATTCTTCTTTATATGGATTAACAACCTGCTGGGTTTACTTCCCTCGGCGGCAAATGTTACCGGCAATATCGCAGTTACGGTAACTCTGGCGCTATTTACATTTTTTATTACGATGTTCAACTCGTCAGGGCACTATTGGCATCACCTGCTTACAGCTCCCGGTGTTCCTATGGGCGTAAAACCGATCCTGATATTGGTAGAGGTGCTTAGCATTTTTACCAAACCATTCGCCTTATTGATTCGTCTTTTTGCCAATATGACTGCCGGTCACTTGATTGTGTTAAGCTTTCTTTCACTTATCTTCATTTTTGGCGAAATGAGTGCCATCGCAGGTTATGGCATTTCATTATTTTCATTGGCATTTTCAGTATTCATTTACTGTCTCGAACTTTTGGTTGCCGTGTTGCAGGCGTATATATTTACCAATCTCAGCGCCTTATTCATCAGTGAGGTGCTACCACACGACAATCACCACGGCGAGCATGCACATTAATTTAAAAAAAACCATTTTTTAATCATAAACAAACCATTATGTTACACGTACTCAGTATTCTGTTCTTAGCCATCGACGGTATGGCGCAAATGGGTGCCGGAATTGGCGCCGGATTGGCGGCCATCGGTGCCGGTGTTGGTGTGGGTTTAATCGGGTCAAGCGCTGTTGAGGCAATTGCCCGTCAACCCGAAGCCGCCGGAGACATCCGCGCTAACATGATTCTTACTGCCGCTCTGGTAGAGGGTGTTGCCCTCTTTGGTGTGGTGGTTTGCGTGTTGGTCCTGTTCCTGTAAGAACGAATCAAAATCAATTAAATCTGCCCGGCAGCGGTTGGCTGTCGGCAGATTTTTTAAAAACTCAAAAACAAAAAAATGGAATTACTAAAACCCGAACTTGGACTCATTTTTTGGACAACCCTTATTATACTGGTTGTTTATTTATTGCTTTCAAAATTTGCTTGGAAGCCCATACTGGACGCACTAAAGGCGCGCGAGTCTCATATCGATAACGAGCTTAAAACAGCTGAGCGTGTGCGCACGGAGATGAGTCAGATGAAAAGTCAGCACGAAGATTTGCTCCGTCAGGCTAAAGAAGAGCGCAGTCAGATTCTGAAGGAAGCTAAAGAAACCAAAGATGCTATTGTTAATGAGGCTAAGGATAAAGCGCGTGAAGAAGCGGCCAAACTCTTGGCTGAGGCTAAAAAGGAAATCGACAATTACAAAATGGCGGCATTAATAGAGGTGAAAAATGATGTCGGCAATATGGTTGTTGAGTTAAGTCAGAAAATTATTCAGCGCGAGCTCAGCAATAAGGATGAACATCTGAAATATGTTAACAGTATGTTGGATAAATCTAAACTGAACTAATTCATGTCCGCTTATCGTTTAGCATCCCGTTATGCCAAATCTTTACTCGACCTTGCCGTTGAAAAAAATGCGCTGGATGCAGTATTTAATGACATTACCTATTTTAAGTCTGTCTTAAAAAAGGCTCCCGAGTTTCGTTCCGTTCTTCGCAATCCCGAAATCAATACAAGCAAAAAGCAACAAATATTTGACAAGCTGTTCGATGCCTTTCACCCCATCAGTAAAGCGTTCTTTGAGATCGTATTGCGCAAGCGTCGTTCAGCGTATCTGCCCGAGTTTGCCACATCATTCATTGAACTTTACCATGCGTTTAATCACATCACTGCCGTAACCTTAACCACGGCGGTAGAACCCGATGATCAAACGATTCAACATGTTAAGACTGTACTTCAGCAAAAAGCCGGATTGGACAAAATCGTTCTCGAAAGCAAAGTTGATCCCGCAATTATAGGGGGTTATATCCTGCAATTTGCGGATAAGATGATTGACGCCAGTGTAATCAGAAAACTTGAAATTATCGATGACCAGTTCATTAACAACGATTACGTAAAAAAAATCTAATTCAATAATCAATAAATAACTCCTCATACAATGGTAGAAGTAAAACCCGATGAAGTTTCTGCGATACTCCGCCAGCAACTTTCAAATTTTAAAAGCGAATCAGAACTTGAAGAAGTTGGAACCGTGCTACAGGTGGGTGATGGTATTGCTCGTATTTATGGCTTAACACAGGCCCGCTCCGGTGAACTGGTTCAGTTTGAAGATGGTCTCCGGGCTATCGTTCTGAATATAGAAGAAGATAATATTGGTGCGGTACTGATGGGAAGCAGTTCAAATGTTAAGGAGGGCGATACGGTGCGCCGTACCGGCAAGATTGCCTCCATAAATGTTGGAGAAAGTATGGTGGGCCGCGTAATCAATACTCTTGGAGAACCTATTGACGGTAAAGGTCCATTAAGCGGTTCCTTGTATGAAATGCCATTGGAGCGCAAAGCACCGGGTGTTATTTATCGGGAGCCGGTAAAAGAACCGCTACAGACAGGTATAAAGGCTATCGATGCGATGATTCCGATTGGACGCGGACAGCGTGAGCTGATCATTGGTGATCGCCAAACAGGAAAAACGACCATTGCGCTGGATACAATCATCAATCAAAAAGAATTTTACGATAAAGGGCAACCGGTTTTTTGTATTTATGTAGCAACCGGTCAGAAAAATTCTACGGTAGCTAACGTTGTAAAAACACTTGAAGAATATGGTGCTATGGCTTATACCGTTGTGGTGGCCGCATCGGCATCCGATCCGGCACCGCTTCAGTTCTACGCACCCTTTGCCGGTTGTGCTATAGGCGAATATTTCCGCGACACAGGTCGTCCTGCGCTGATCGTATATGATGACTTATCAAAACAAGCTGTGGCTTACCGTGAAGTATCACTGTTACTTAAGCGTCCTCCCGGCCGCGAAGCCTATCCCGGCGATGTGTTCTATCTGCACAGTCGCTTGTTGGAGCGTGCGGCAAAAATTAATAGCCGTGATGAAATTGCCAAGAAGATGAACGATTTACCGGATAGCATCAAAAATCTGGTTAAAGGGGGAGGCTCCTTAACGGCATTACCGATTATCGAAACACAGGCCGGCGACGTATCGGCATATATTCCTACGAATGTTATCTCCATCACCGACGGACAGATCTTCCTGGAATCGAATTTGTTTAACTCAGGTGTTCGCCCTGCTATTAACGTTGGTATTTCGGTATCTCGTGTGGGAGGTAATGCGCAGATTAAGTCGATGAAGAAAGTTGCCGGTACCCTAAAACTCGATCAGGCGCAGTATCGTGAATTGGAGGCATTTGCCAAATTCGGATCAGATCTCGATGCCGCAACCAAGTCGGTTATTGATAAGGGGGCGCGTAACGTGGAAATATTAAAACAACCTCAGTTTTCTCCTGTAACGGTTGAAAAACAGATTGCCATCATCTACCTGGGTACTCAGGGCTTGTTGCAAAATATTCCTGTAAACAGCGTAAAAGAGTTTGAACACGATTATCTAAATGTTTTGGATATCCGCCACAAAGATGTGCTTGATAAACTACGTGGTGGTGTTATTGACGACAGCGTAACAGATGTGCTTAAGACCGTGGCCAAGGAAGTTGCAGGCCGTTTCGTAAAATAAAATACAAACAGAACCATGCCGGGCAATCTTAAAGAAGTCAGAAACCGAATTAAATCGGTGGGTAACACACAGCAGATTACTAAAGCGATGAAAATGGTGAGCGCAGCTAAATTGCGTCGTGCTCAGGATCGCATCATACAAATGCGGCCGTATGCCAACAAACTTCAGGACATGTTATCAAACATCATTGCCGCATCGGAAGGTGACATGAACATGGCTCTGGCCAAGGAGCGCGAAATAAAAAAAGTGCTGATTGTGGTCATTACCTCTGACCGGGGCTTGTGCGGAGGCTTCAATTCCAATCTGATCAAACGAGCCAAGCAACTGATTGCAGAGAAATACAGCATCCAGGAAAAGAATAGCAGCATCAGCATTATGCCTGTTGGAAAAAAAGCTTACGATGCATTCAAGCGGAGTAAATATGCCATACAGGAACAGTTTGTCGGCTTGTTTTCTAATCTCACTTTTGATGCCACTACCGTGGTATCGCAATGGATGATGAATCAATATGCTGAGGGACAATATGATGCTATTGAACTGGTATATGCGCAATTTAAAAATGCCGCAACTCAAGTATTTACTGCAGAGCAATATCTGCCCGTTCCCAAACCGGCTCACACCGGTAAAAAGAATAAAACTGATTTTATTTTTGAACCGAATCAGGCGGAGATTGTGAATTATCTGGTACCTAAAATTCTGAATACCCAATTTTTTAAAGCACTCATTGATTCGAATGCATCCGAGCATGGTGCCCGAATGACTGCAATGGATAAGGCTTCGGACAATGCCAATGAATTATTAAAAGAGTTACGCATACAGTATAACCGTCAGCGACAGGCGGCCATTACCACAGAACTCACAGAGATCGTAAGTGGGGCTAATGCACTTGCCGGAGGTTAGTTCATTCACCGGACTGCTTACATAAACCAAATTTAAGCCCCGATCAACCGGGGCTTTTTTTATTTTTTTAATGTATTTTCCAATAGTTTAGCAAACACTACTTTCCGATTTTTCAATTTACCATTCAGTTACATTATCAAAAAAATTAGTCAACACCTATGAGAAAAAGCATCGCACCCTTGCATATGTCATTATGCGTTTCATTCCTGCTGATCTGCGCAACGCTGTCAGCACAGAAGGCGCCGGTAGCTATGGAATATCCGGCTCTGGTTTCAAATATAGAGGGCATAAAAGAATACAAGCTGAGCAATGGATTACAGATACTGCTGATACCTGATGCTACACAGAGTAATATGGTGGTGAATATTGTTTACAAAGTGGGCTCGCGCCACGAGGGCTATGGCGAAACAGGTATGGCGCACTTGCTGGAACATATGTTGTTTAAGAGCACTAAAAACCTCGGCGACATAAAAAAGATGTTAAGCGACAAAGGCGGAAATGCCAATGGTACCACCTGGTACGACCGAACCAATTACTACGAGATATTCCCATCGAGCGATGATAATTTACGTTGGAGTATTCAAATGGAGGCCGACCGCATGATTCATGCAACAATACTGCAATCGGATCTGGATAAAGAATTCTCTGTAGTACGTAACGAATTTGAAATCGGCGAAAATGATCCTGCCGGTGTGCTGACGGAGCGAGTGCTGTCAACCGCCTATCTGTGGCATAACTATGGTAAGAGCACGATAGGCAGTAAAGAAGATATTGAACGGGTTAAGGCTTCACGTTTACGATTATTTTATGAAAAATATTATCAGCCGGATAATGCTACACTTATTGTGGCCGGAAAATTTGATGAAGCCAAAGCACTACAATACATCAGTGAATATTTATCCGTAATACCCAGGCCAACACGGGTGCTCGAACCTACCTACACCCTTGAGCCGGCGCAGGATGGAGAACGTTTTGTTGAATTGCGCAGATCGGGCGATATATACAGCATTCAGGCCGCTTACCATACTCCGGCACTTGCCGACCCCGATTATGCGGCGGTAGATGTACTGCTTAATATTCTTGCAACCAATCCGTCGGGTTATTTATATAAAGCCCTTATTGAAACACAGCTCGCCAGTAGTGTTGATGCCTATACACAAACTTTACATGACCCCGGATTTGCGATGTTTTCTCTTACAGTTCCAAAAGATAAAAACCTGGAACAGACGCGTAACAAATTCACAGAGGCCCTGAATGCCATTCCGGGTACTCCATATACCGAGGCAGATGTTAAGCGCGGCAAAGCCATGAACATGAAACAACTTCAGAATATTACCAATAATACCATTGGCTTTGCAATAACACTGACAGAATTTATTGGGTCCGGTGATTACCGCTTATGGTTTTTAACACGTGATCGTATGGAACAGGTAAGCTTATCCGACATACAACGGGTGGCCCAAAAATATTTTATACCTAACAACAGAACGTTTGGTGTATTTATTCCATCAGATAATGAGGTGCGTGTACTACCTGAAGAATATCAGGACCATAGCATTCAGGATGTGCTTAAAGGATATAAAGGACGCGACATGCAATCATCGGATGTTACATTTGAAAACACGATTAGCAATATAAAATCCAATCTCACCAGCGGATCGTTTGAAAATGGTTTCCGCTACTCGTTTGTAAAGAAGCCCTTAAAGGGCGGTAAGGTAACGGCGACATTTCGTTTGCCGGTTTCTGATGAAAAAAGTTTACAAGGGAAATCTGTAACGGCCTCACTTATGGCCGATCTGCTGAAGGCAGGAACAAAATCAATGACTAAAGAACAAATCAAAGACAAACTCGATGAACTGAAAAGCAGTATCTCATTCTTCTGGTACGGACAAACCTTAACGATATCGATTAACACATACGAAAAGGAATTATCTGAAGTATTAACTATCCTCAAACAGTGCCTTACCGAATCGGTTTTTCCGGAGAACGAACTAATTAAAACGAAAACCGAAAGCAAGGCTTATCTCGAGTCGCAGATGAAAGATCCTCAAAGTGTGGCCTATGTTGCCCTCAATAGGGTGTTGAATACCTATCCATACGGCCACATACTGTACAATTACTCCCCAAAGGAGGAAATTGACGAACAGGCTAAAGTAACCCGCCAGCAGATACTTGACTTTTACTCAACATATCTGGGCGCAAGTAATGGCTATGGAACGATGCTTGGTAATATAGATGCCTCCAAAGCCTCTGCCTTATTAAACAGCGTTTTTGCTTCCTGGAAAAGTCCGAAGGCATACACGCGCTTTTTGCCGGCATTCACCTCAAATGCCGGTCATTACGAACGCATCAATACCCCCGACAAGGAAAATGGTGCTTTGTATTGCGGCATTACTATTCAAATGAGTAAAATGGATGCGGACTACCCGGCTTTACTAATGGCAAACGAGATGTTAGGCAGTGGCGGATTTCTTACATCCAGGATTCCCATGCGACTCCGCGAAAAAGAGGGTATCAGCTACGGCGCCGGTTCTTATCTCAGCGTACCGATAGAACATAATTTTAGTGAATGGGGCGCTTACTCGTTTTTTAATCCCGATGCCGTTAACCGTGTGGATAGTGCCATGCACGAAGAAATTGAGATAGCGCTAAAACAAGGTTTTACTGATGACGAACTGAAGCAATCCATTGTTTCATGGAAAAATGAACGCAGAACCAGTCTTGGTTACGATGGTTTCCTGATAAATCTGATTAATGATGCCTTGCGATCAAATGTAGGGATAGAGCAATTTGAAGAAATCGAAAAAAAGGTAGACAGACTATCTGTAGATGAGGTAAATGCCGCGCTTCGCAAGTATCTGGATGTCTCAAGAATTTGTTATGTCTTTGCAGGCGACTTTGAAAAGGTGAAAAAGTAAGATCGGCATCATGGCTCACGGCCATTTGCGCTAACTTTATGCGCCCTTTTTTGTTAGAGGGCATACTATAACTAATGGCAGTTCAAAAAAAGAAAGGCGCAAAGCCGGATCGTAAGGACGAAGATGTGTTGCAGGTATTTGGCGCACGGGTTCATAATTTAAAAAATATCGATGTTTCCATTCCGCGGAACAAGCTGGTTGTGATTACCGGACTCAGTGGCAGTGGTAAATCCTCTCTGGCTTTCGACACAATATATGCCGAAGGGCAACGCCGGTATATGGAAAGTTTCAGCGCCTATGCCCGTCAGTTTATCGGTGATATGGAAAGACCGGATGTGGATCAGATTACCGGCCTTAGTCCCGTGATCTCGATTGAACAAAAATCAACCGGCAATAATCCCCGAAGCACTGTCGGTACCATTACGGAGATATATGATTTTTTGCGCTTATTGTTTGCCCGCACCGCCGATGCATTTAGCTACGAGACCGGCAAAGAGATGAAGCGATTCTCTCCCGATCAAATCATGCTTAACATCAGGGAAAACTTTGCCGACCAAAAAATAACCGTATTGGCTCCGCTTGTGCGTGGTCGAAAAGGACATTACCGCGAATTGTTTGAGGAGGTTAGAAAGAAGGGGTATTTAAAAATACGCATTGATGGTAAGGTGCAGGATTTAATCCCCAAGATGCAACTCGACCGCTATAAGGTTCACGACATTGAACTGGTGGTTGATCGTATTGAGTTTGGCACCAAAAGCGAAGATCGTTTGGAAAAGAGTGTGGCAACAGCCTTAAAACAGGGCAATGGCCTCTTGTTTATTTTAGATGATGAGAATGGGCACATTCGTTATTACTCGCAACATCTAATGGATGCAGAAACGGGACTGGCTTACGAGGATCCGTCGCCTAATACCTTTTCATTTAATTCACCCTATGGTTATTGTGCGGCCTGTAAGGGCCTTGGCTATGTTTATGATATCGACTTAAAAAATGTGATTCCCGATTATGATAAAAGTCTGAATGAAAAAGCTATTCTGCCTCTCGGTGAGGTACGAGATAACTATATGTTTGACGCGGTACGGGACATAGCCCGCCGATATAGATTTACGATGGCTACGCCTGTAAAAGATATTCCATCCGAGGCGCTGAATCTGATATTGTATGGAAATAAAGAAGGCATTAAAACATATGGCGAAGAGCCCGATAGCAGTATCGAGCGTCAATTCTATATGAACAGTGATGGGTTTAAGGGTGTATTGCCTATGGTATATCGATTTTATCTGGATACTTCATCAGAGGGCGTGAGGCGATGGGCTGAAGAATTTATCAGCACCTTCACGTGCAAAGAGTGCGACGGTAATCGATTGAAGAAAGAAGCGCTCTCCTACAGGTTGGCCGGGAAAAATATTTCCGAATTAAGCAATATGCAGGTTAATGACCTGAAGATATGGTTTGATCAGGTGGGTGATCAGCTTACCGATAAGCAACGAATTATTGCAAATGATGTATTAAAAGAAATTCGAACACGTATTCAATTTTTACTTGATGTAGGACTCGATTACCTCAGTTTAAATAGGCCCGCCCGAAGTATGAGTGGTGGTGAGGCACAGCGTATTCGCCTGGCCACGCAGATCGGTTCACAGTTAACCGGCATCACCTATATACTGGATGAACCCAGTATTGGTTTGCATCAGCGCGATAATCAGCGTTTAATCAAAGCATTAAAAGAATTGCGCGATGTAGGCAATACCGTTATTGTAGTGGAGCACGATAAGGATATCATGATGGAGGCTGATTATGTGATTGATCTGGGGCCCGGCGCCGGCGAACACGGAGGGCGTATCGTTGCCGAGGGAATGCCCGATCAATTTATTCAGCAAACATCACTCACTGCACGATACCTGAACGATGCGATTCAGGTTCCGAAGCCCGATCAACATCGCAAAGGCAACAATAAAGAACTGATTATTTACCATGCCGGCGGACACAATCTTAAAAATGTAACAGCTCGTTTCCCCTTGGGTACATTGATCCTGGTTACCGGTGTTTCCGGAAGCGGTAAATCATCGTTGATTAATGAAACCTTGTACCCTGCTCTAAGAGCCCACTTTTACAACAGCCGTCAAAAGCCGCTTCCATATAAAAAACTGGATGGCCTGGAGCATATTGACAAAGTAATAGAGATCGATCAGTCGCCCATAGGCAGAACGCCCCGAAGCAACCCGGCAACCTATGTAGGCTTATTTACCGACATCAGGGATTTATTTGCTCAACTGCCCGAAGCCAAGATACGCGGGTATAAGCCGGGCCGTTTTTCATTTAATGTTAAAGGAGGCCGCTGCGAAGCCTGCCAGGGTGCGGGAATGCGAACTATTGAAATGAATTTTTTACCGGACGTCTATGTGCCCTGCGATAAGTGTCAGGGCAAGCGGTATAATCGCGAAACCTTAGATGTTCGATACCGGGGAAAATCTATTTCTGACGTATTGGACATGACCATAGCCGATGCCGTTGTCTTTTTTGAAAATATGCCTCGTATTTATAAAAAAATTAAAACCATTGATGATGTTGGGTTAGGATACATTAAGCTGGGGCAACAGGCTACCACGTTGAGCGGAGGTGAGGCACAGCGCGTTAAACTGGCAACGGAACTCACGAAATCCGATACGGGTAATACCTTTTATATACTTGATGAACCTACCACCGGACTACATTTCGAGGACATACGTGTACTGATGCAGGTGCTGAATGAACTGGTTAATCGGGGTAATACGGTATTGATTATTGAACATAATATGGATGTTATTAAGCAGGCCGATCATATCATTGAAATGGGGCCTGATGCAGGTGGTCGAGGCGGACAGATTATTTTTGAAGGCACGCCGGAGGCATTATGTAAACACAAGGGCTCCTACACGGCATCGTTCTTAATAAAGGAATTGAAAAACTAAAGTTTAACACGCAACACAATACTTTATTTATTTATTAAACTTGATTACAATTATACCCCACATGAATTTTTATGATAATATTTAACCGATTCATTATTGGCACGATATTGATATGTTGGTAATATTGCGGCCGCGATGGAGATTGAAAACCATCTAAAAAACAAGGCGTTCACCGAAAAGCCAACGAGTAGGTATCTGTTAAAAAAAACAAACACATGAAAAAAACATTACTGGCATTTCTTTTAGTTGCCCTTTCTATTCCGTCAATGGCTCAGCAGGGCTATGAATACAAGGTTATCACTATCGTTGAATCTATCGTACCTATGGGTATTGGCAGATCGCGTATTGTCGAGAATAAAACCGAAATGGATGTTACTAAATTTACAACCTCCAGAACAGATGGTAAAGACAGCTCGCAGGGTGACGTTGATCGTTCCGATGCTAAAATCGGTATGTTCGACGAAACAAAACTTTTAAACTTTTACAGTGGCGTGGGTATCAACTTCCAGAACGTTGCTTCCAACGATGCGTTAATCACATCTAAAATCAATAACCTGGTAACTGATGGATGGGAGCTTGCCTTTGCACTTAGCGGCGTTGAGAGCGATGCAGGTAAAGAAGATGGAAAAGGTATTTACATAACCCGTTTAATTTTCAAGAAAAAGAAATAATTACCGTTTACGGTTTTATCACTAAACGCAACACCCCGGTGTTGCGTTTTTTATTTTAGGTAACCCGATTAGAACTAAGCAAATTGCATAGCCAGCATTTGCGAGGCAAAACCTATAAAATAACCATTCCATATCTCACGTAGTGTATGAGCCTTCAGATAAAGCCTTGCTGTTCCGGTTAATCCGGCCAATAATAAGGTAATCATAAACATAAATCGCAAATCAAAGTAACTCTGCATCGTTAAAATCAGGGATACGGCTGTAAAACAAGCCATGCCGGCCGCGTGAATGCTTACTTTGGAGAATATGTTCGTGAAAAAGGAGGCAAACAGGGTAAAACAAGAGCCGAGTAAAATAATATTCAACAGTTGCGGTTCGTCTGACTTGCGGAATGTCATGAAGGACCAAATGTATAAGGTACCAACAACAATAAACGGAATAATGCGGTCTTCTTTTTCGGGCATTTCGAGATGCTTTACAAAACCAAGCCGCCACAACAGTAAAATGCTTATTGCCGGAAAAATAAACGTATTGATAAACACACGTAATACAAAGATCCATTTGGCATTTTCGTAGGATGAAAAAAGAAACGGGTTGCTGTATATGGTTAAGATGAAGGCATAGGTTGGCAACAACAAGGGATGCAGGAGCAATGAGATCGCTTTGGCAAGAATGCGCATCGATTAAATTTCTTTTCGTAAACGGGCTACGGGAATATCTAACTGCTCCCGGTATTTTGCAACCGTACGTCGGGCAATGTTGTAGCCTTTCTCATTCAATAATTTGGTTAGTTTCTGATCGCTCAGGGGCTTCTTCTTACTTTCTGATTCAATCAGGTCGGTGAGTATTTTCTTTACTTCCCGTGTAGATACTTCATCGCCACTTTCCGTGCTGAGCGATTCGCTGAAAAATGATTTTAGTTTAAACGTGCCAAATTCGGTTTGTATGTATTTGCTATTGGCAACACGCGATACCGTACTGATATCCATGCCAATAATGTCTGCAATATCTTTAAGAATCATCGGTCGCAATTTGGTGTCATCGCCCGTAATAAAATATTCGCGCTGATAGTTAACTATGGTATTCATGGTAAGAAGCAGGGTGTTTTGCCTTTGCCTGATGGCATCGATAAACCATTTGGCGGAATCTATTTTTTGTTTGATAAACATCACGGCCTCTTTCTGCTTTTTATCCTTTCCGGCATTGAGGCTATACTCCTTAAGCATTTCTTTGAAGTTACTGCTGATTCGTAAATCAGGAACGTTCATTCCGTTAAGAGTTACCTCCAGTTCTCCATCGGTGTTGCTCAGATAAAAGTCGGGTAACAAAAAATATTCAGCGGACGAACTGCTCTGATATGCCGAGCCGGGTTTGGGATTTAGTTTAAGTATGGTATCCATCACCATCTTAAAGGTATCGTCCTGTACCTCCAGTTGCTTCTGTAATTTTTCGTAATGCTTTTTTACAAATTCATCGAAGTAATTTTCAATAACCACAACAGCAATCTTATTAATCACCGGATGCTCCTTAATGCGCTGTATCTGGAGGAGCAGGCATTCTTTCAAGTCGCGGGCGCCTACTCCGGCGGGCTCCAGGTGTTGTATTCGTTTAAGAAGTAGTTGTAATTCCGTTTCGCTGGTTGTCAGATTCAGGCTAAATGCAATATCATCGACCATAGCGTCCAGGGTACGACGCAGATAACCGTCTGCGTCAATACTGCCAACGATATACTGTGCAAGTTGCATAAGCCGGTCATCCAAATCAAGCAGAAGTAACTGCTCCTCAAGAAACTCATGAAAGCTCCGTGATACAGCAACCGGGGTTGTTCTTGTGGTTTCATGATCCGGATCGCGTTCAGCACTTAGTTTGTAGTCGGCTACATCATCATCATCGCCCATGTAATCGCTCAGGTCGTTGGCAAGGTCCGAGCCGATATCATCCTGGTCGGGTTCTGTATCAAATTGGTCAACATCATCGCCCTCTGCGGTAATGGTATTGTCGCTCTCATTCAAGTCTTTTGCAGTATCGTCGGGCGTTGTTGTGGGGCCTATATCCGAAATCGACGTTGGATCATCCTCCTCATTTAAACCCTCTTCCAGTGCGGGATTGGATTCAATTTCTTCCTTAATGCGCTCCTCGAGATTAGCCGTAGGTATCTGAAGCAGCTTCATAAATTGTATTTGCTGCGGGGATAGTTTTTGCAGTTGTTTTAAGTACTGTCCTTGTTTTAACATACCTGATTTTCTGTTTGCAATATACAGTCTGTGTGCCAAATTTATTGCTGCTTCTCCGGGGAACGAGTTGCTCAAAAGAATCACTAATTTCGCGGTTCATTTTTACTATGATGAAAAGTATTTTAATTAAAGATTTACAGGCATACACGGGGCAGATTGTCCGAATGCAGGGTTGGGTGTCTAACAAACGATCCGGCAAAGGCCTTTTTTTTATTGTAATGCGCGATGGAAGCGGTTTTTGTCAATGTGTTGTTGATGAAACCAAGGTGTCGGCCGATGACTTTGAACAAGCTCGTCGTCTGAATATGGAGAGCTCGTTCATTATTGAAGGCACTGTGGTAAGAGATGAAAAACAAATGGGTGGGTATGAATTGCAGGCTACATCGTTGCAAGTTGTGAGCCTGGCAGAAGAATTTCCGATTTCCAAGAAAGAGCATGGCGTTGATTTTTTGATGGATAACCGTCATCTGTGGTTGCGTAGTCGTCGTCAGTGGGCTATCATGAAAATACGTAACCGCATCATATTTTCGATACATAGTTTTTTTCAGGAACAGGACTTTGTTGAAATGGACGCTCCTTTGTTTACCGGTAATGCTTGCGAAGGCACCAGTACATTATTTGAAACCGATTTTTATGGTGAGCCGGCTTATCTGTCGCAATCCGGTCAGTTATATGGTGAAGCCATGGCGATGGCCATGGGTAAAATTTACACGTTTGGTCCAACGTTCAGAGCCGAGAAATCAAAAACACGTCGCCACTTATCTGAATTCTGGATGATCGAGCCCGAGATGGCTTTTTATGATCTGGATATGAATATGGATCTGATTGAAGCCATGTTGCGTTATGTTGTAAAAGATGTACTGCAACACTGTGAGGCCGAGCTACTGATTATTGAGCGCGATACAACCGTTTTAAAGAATATAATACAACCATTTCCTCGTATCACCTATGAGCGTGCTGTTCGTATGATTAAAGGGGAAGAAGCCGTTAATGGTAAATTCTCCATTCAAACACTGGAGCAGGATCTTAAAGAGGTGCAGGACCAAATAAAAGCCATGCAAAACGAGATTGCCGACCGTGAGGCTAAAATTGCCGGGGGCACTTTAAAGAAAGGAGAAGTTAGCTTCAATCAGGCAAAGGTTGATACCCTAAAGAGTGAGCTTAAGGACCTGGAAGAGCAGGCACGCAATATTCCACAGTGGATTAACAGCGCTAAAAATTTTGAATTCGGAAACGATTTTGGCGGAAGCGACGAGACGGTGCTCACCAGACTATTCGATACTCCAATTATGGTATACAACTGGCCACATGAGGTAAAGGCCTTTTATCTCAAACGCGATAATGATCCTCGCTGGGCCAAAGGAGTAGACGTGCTCGCGCCGGAAGGATATGGCGAAATCGTTGGTGGCGGCGAGCGCGAAACAGATATAAATCTGCTGAAAGAAAAAATTACCGAGCATCAGTTGCCGATGCAGGCGTTTGAATGGTATCTCGATTTGCGCCGATACGGCTCTGTGCCGCACGCCGGCTTCGGGCTTGGGCTCGAACGACTTGTTGCCTGGATTTGTAAGCTACCTCATGTTCGTGAAACGATTCCATTTCCCCGTATGTATGGCAGATTGTTGCCATAGCAGGTCATTCATAAAATAACAAGTGCCTGCCCCATGGCAAGCACTTGTTATTAATCAGTATGATGAATGATTATTTCAACACAAAACCACCTGTTGCTTCATAACGAAGGCGTTTACGCGGTTCCTTTATCGCATCAATTTCTTCTTTAGACTTTTTGGCATCTTCTGCATAGTGCTTGAGCTCCTCCACGGATATAATCTCATAGTATGCAGAGCCACTGAGTATAACCGTTTTTCCCGCAATATCTCTTGGGAGGAAGAACGCATACCCCTTAAACTTTACAAACAGGTCGAGACCATCTTCAGTTTGCACATTTAACCAACAGCCCTTGGTTTGGCATACTGACTGGCAGGTGCCTTTTATCATTACCGAATAATATTCGTTTTTTGACAAGCCATCTTCGATTTGCTGTTTATTTTCAAAAGATGCCGGAATGGTAAACGACGCACCATACGATCCGTCTTTATTCTGCTTGGCGTATTCTTTGTCTTTAGATGTATAATAATTCTTACTGCTTTTTTGGGCTATGGCACACTGAGTAATAGCAATAAGAACAAGTAGGATTGATGTAATTTGTTTCATAGTGGTGAATAATTAACGGTTACAAAAATAGATGAATACTTATCAATTCAATAATTGATTCTTACAAACTCATCAACTCCTTAAACCTGACAGCCTGACGAGTACTTACTTCTACCGAATGGCCGGAATGAAGGGTAACGTGTAGGCCTCCTTTGAAATAGCTCTCTATATTCTGGATATAATTGAGGTTAATCATTTGTTGTCGGTTCACTCTGAAGAACATATCCTGAGGTAGTTTTTCTTCAAGGAGATTTAGGGATTTATGTAGAAGCGGTTTTTTAGTGTCAAAGTATATCTTAACATAATTACCGGCACTTTCTAACAGAAATATATCTGCAATTTTAACGAAATAGCATTTCTCGCCGTCCTTGATAAATACCTGAGAGTTACCGGTTAAATGGTTACTGCCGGATGGCGCACTGCGCTCTTCGATTTCTTTAACAGCTTTTTCAATGGCCTGTTGTAATCGTTCCTGCTTAACCGGTTTCAGAATATAATCAAGTGCATTAGCTTCAAAGGCCTTAATGGCATATTGGTCGTAAGCGGTAACGAAAATGACTTCAGGAGTCTGCGTCAACTCTTCGAGAAACTCAAAACCATTTTTTTCAGGCATGGAAATGTCAAGAAACAGCAAATCCGGTTTTAAGGCTTCCATTAATTCCAGTGCCTCGTCGGCATTAGCCGCCTCTCCGACAATTTGAATTTGCGAGAAGTCATTCAGCATATAGCGCAGTTCATTGCGCGCCAAGGTTTCATCGTCAATCAATAAGGTTTTAATTTTCATGTCGTTAAAGGGATTTTTATGATTGCAGTTACGTGATTCGCATCGAGTTGCCTGATTTCGAATTGTGCTTTACCATTATATAACATTGTTAATCGTTGACGGGTATTGTTTAACCCGATACCGTTATGTTCAGTTTGGTTTAATTGCGAGAAGGTGCCGCTGTTGTTTAAATGTATTTCGAGATTATGTTCGTGTATGTAAGCCTGTAAGGTAATATCGCCTCCATTTTTTAGTTGGCCTATACCATGTTTAATAGCATTTTCTGCGAGAGTCATCACGATGAGGGGTGGAATTTGAATATCGCCGCACTCGCCGCCCATCTGCATAGAATAATTCAGCCGTTGATCAAAACGTATTTTTTCAAGCTCCAGATAATTTCGGACAACAGCCAATTCATCTTTGAGGTTAACAAAACTCTGTCGTTCTGAATTGAGGGTATAACGCAGTATTTCGCTTAGCAGAGTTACCGCCTCTCGAGCCTTACCGGTATCACTGAGCGTTAGCGAACGAATACTGTTTAGGGCATTAAATAAAAAATGAGGGTTGATCTGATTCCTGAGATTTAATAGCGTAGCATCTTTCAATTGCGACTGGGCGAGCACCTGACCATATTTTGCTTTCTGAAAACTTTCGAAATATTGAAAGACAAAATAGAGCAATGACCACAACAGGAAAACGCAATAAACATTAATGGTACTCAGATAAATATAAGCGCCATAAGTATCAAACGAAATAGTAGGGGCTTTTATATCGAGATTAAAAACAAAGAATGCGCATACAAATAAACATGCGTCCATTAACGTTAGCGCAATAAAATAAAATACAGAGGCCAGTAGCGAACCAACGAGCACATTGCGGATCAGATTGATGATATTTAACTGAAACCAGCGATACTCTCTGATGACTCTTCGGTAAAAATGAGTTACCCCAATGCCGATAACACCACTGAGCAGAAAGTATAATTCAGAATAGGGAAGTGAAATATCAAATAAGGGCAAAGACAGATAATTAACGAGCGTGTATAATGCCCATCCGCCAATCTGTAAAAGCCAGTATAGTTGTTTTTTGTTTGTCAATGGTTAAAAATAATATGGAGTTACGGTGTACCCTTTTTGGCGGAGCAGATTAACCAGTCCGCGTTCGCCGGCGAGGTGCAGGGCGCCAACTGCAATGAAAGAGGGAGCGCGCATCATTAATGTAGGTAGTTGCTCAACCCATTTTTGATTTCGGTCATAAAGCAGTACGTTAATCTCATTCTCCTTATAGGTTTCGTCGTACATCAATTTCTCCAGGTCATCCAGTTGTTGCTTGCGATACAGTCGTGTCATCTCACCCAGTTCGCGAATGCTTTTATTTTTATCTGATACAAATTCGGTTAATAATTCTGTTTGACGATCAATAGAGAATTGCGAGAATAAGGCCTGAATTTGATCATCGATGCGTTCCAGACCAATCACTTCTTTGTATTCCTTGGCTCCGCGCTTCTGAAAATAGTCATCCATAAGCATCGAGCCGGATGTGTCGGAATAATATGTTGACTGAATCATCTGTAAAAGGCTGATCTGGATAAACATCGGATTGATGGTATTAAATAATGTAAGATCATAGCCACTGAGTTCTTTGAGCCAGTCATTCGTTTTTTGATATACTTGTTCCGGCAAGATATCTTTTAAGTTTTTTTCTTTGAGCAGTGCTGCGGATAACATTTTTGGTGCGGCATTACTGTCCAGCACGATTTCACCGACTACCTGAGTGCAGGTGTTAAATCGATCCATAACCAGCGGCAAGCTGTCTACATAACGTTGTGTTAACAGGTGCATCGTGCCAAACATCCAGGACGATTTACGTAGTCCATTGCCACTGATTTCATAAAAAACAGATTTTTCAGTTTTGTACGTAGTTTGTTGTGCTGATGCGCCGGATTGCTGAAAAAAACAAAAGAGCAGTAAGAAAAATAAGCTTCTGTGTAAGGAAATCATCTTGTTATTAATTAATAACAGCAAAAATATACCGTAGCGTGCAGGGTCGTTTTATTATTACATTAATGAGGAATGAAAAGGATTAACGATAATAGCGGCGCACCCATCTGTAAAGATTAAAGTTGCCGGATACTAATTCTGTTTCAATATCACCTAGCATCTGCTTTTGATCGATATCTTGGAGTCTTTGTTTTTGAATCAGGCGTAATGATTTTTCTAAGAGCAGGTGTGCCCGTTTATCATGCCGATGCAATGTGGCGTTGTGTTTGTTAATTGCTGAAATTACGTCGTCTATACCTATGTGCTGAATAGCTATTGTCTTAAGAACAGGCACCGTTTCGGACTCCTTATGGGATGCCGTGAGCATACGCAGATTTTTTACCAGAGCATCGGCACCATCACGGTCTGATTTGTTTACGATAAAGATATCAGCAATTTCCATCACGCCTGCTTTCATGGTTTGTATATCATCGCCTGCCTCAGGAACTAACACAACAATTGTTGTATCGGCAAGGCCGGCAATTTCAACTTCTGATTGCCCAACGCCAACCGTTTCTACTAAGATTAGATCAAATGGAAAACAGCGCATCACATCGGTAACCTCAATAATTTTATCCGACAAACCACCAAGCGAGCCACGCGAGGCCAGTGATCGAATGTAGACATTGGGGTGATTAAAATATTCGGTTAAGCGAATACGATCGCCAAGGATAGCTCCGTAATTAAAGGGTGAAGAGGGATCGACTGAAATTACGCCGATGCGCTTATGCATTTTGAGGTATGCAGAAAGCAAGGCGTTGATGATAGAACTCTTACCTGCGCCGGGAGGTCCGGTAATGCCAACGAGAGGGATTTGATGATGTACGGTTAGTTCAGATAAAATAAATTCAGCATCCGGATGTTCGTTTTCAACTAATGATATCACCCGTGCCAGCGACTTATAATCACCGGAAGTTAATGAATTCAGTAAGGCTGAAATATGGGGTATCATAGTTATATGCCGTCCTGCAAACGGGAGAGCTGGGTCCGGATCGATGCCTTGAGCTCACTCGTACAACACTTCTTTTCAATCTTATTGGTTAGAAAAAGTTTAAATTCTTTTTCAATATGATATTTTTCCAGACAATGCGAACAGATGTTAAGGTCGCTGATAAATTGCAACTCATCATCGCGGGTAAGCTCGCCGTCCAGAGCCAAGATCACCCGTTGCAGTGTTTGCTTGCAGTTGTGTTGATGGTTGTCGCTATTACAATTCATAGAAGTGACGTGTTATCGATTTTCTTTAAATCCTCTTGATTGGGCATAATCGCGAAGTTTTTCCTTGAGCATGTTTCGGGCACGGAAAAGTCTTGACCGAACCGTGCCAATGGGTATGTCCAGAATTTTTGCAATTTCTTCGTAGCTGAACTCCTCGATATCACAAAGCAGTATAATGGTTCTGAAGTCAACGGGAAGATCATTTATGGCTTTTGTCATTTCGTCGCCAAGCATACCGCTGAAAATCTCATTACGGAGATCCAGGCTCCCCACATGTGTTGATTCATCGGCATCGTGATAGGTAATAAAGTCTTCATAATCTATTTCAGCCGGGCGCAGTTTTTTTCTACGATATTCATTAATAAACGTGTTCTTGAGTATTTTGAACAACCATGCTTTGGCATTGGTTCCTTTTTGATAGGACGATATAAAGCGCCATGCTTTCATAAAGGTGTCCTGAACCAGGTCATTGGCGTCTTCTTCATTGAGCACTAGACTGTAGGCAAAGTTGTAAAGCGAATCTGCTATAGGCAGGAACTCTTCTTCAAAGAGCTGATGGGCAGTTAAAGGGGTTATTTCTTCGCTCACGCCACTAAAATAAATCAATTGAATTAAAAGTGTTCTCCTAACCGAACTTATATTTGGGCAATACTGCAGTAATGACATCACTCAACCGGCCACCGGTATATCGCCTAATCGCCTATGTGGCGTTAACGGGAATTGTGTGCGGTATGGTTTTTTCCAGAGTGCTATTAAGCCTTTCCATGATTGTATTGATTTTGAATGCAGTAATAAGCCCTGACTTAAGAACCCATTTTAAGCAAATATTGAAATCGCCTCAATGGTGGCTTCCTTCGCTTGTTTTTTTACAGGTGTTTATTTCCTTATTGAACTCAGATAATCTGACAGACGGCATGAATTGGCTGACGATGAAACTCCCGTTCCTTTTGTTGCCAATTGGATTTATCCCGTTACGGGCAATTTCATTAAAACATCTACTCATACTATTCTCGTTATTTGTTCTGATCATCAGTGCCTCGGTAAGTTTTGTCCTAATCGATTATTATCGAATGCATAATGATATTAATTATTGGCGTGGTGATGTGATGAAGACTCCGTTTAGTCATATCCGATACAGCCTGATTGTGTGTATGAGTATTTTCATTGCACTATATGTTTTCATTCATACGCACTCGATTCAACGCTTTGTTATGCTTGGGATGGCTATATACTTGTTGCTTTTTTTACATGTGCTGGCAGTTCGAAGCGGGCTCGTAGCCTTTTATCTGAGCACCTTTATTCTTGCAGTACACTATACGATTACTCATAAAAAATGGATTGAAGGCGTCTCGTTTGCAGTTGGGCTTATTCTGATTCCAGTATTAGCGTACAATCTACTGCCAACTTTCAAGCAAAAGATTAACTATATGCATTATGATATAACGAGCTATATGTCTTCAGGAGATGCCGTTGATTTATCAGATGGACAACGATTATTTTCCCTGGAGATGGGGTGGAAGACATTCAGGGAGCACATGGTTTTCGGCGTTGGTGCCGGCGATTTGATTGATGAGATGAATCGGCAATACCGTGATTATCAGGATATCGAGATCAGCCGGCGTTTACCGCATAATCAGTGGCTTTGGGTTGCCGTTAGCAGCGGACTTTTCGGCTTAATCCTGTTTGGCGCCGCTATGATTTTACCGCTTTGGTTTATGCGTAAGCAAATGACTTGGTTGTTTTTGGTTTTTCTGGTTATCCTTCATTCGAGCATGCTTACTGAAGCGACTTTAGAATCACAGATTGGCGTTGCGCTTTATATGACCTTCTATCTAATCACCCTTTTGGTGAGTTCCGGTGAACATCATGATTAAGTTATCCGTAGTCATAATCACCTACAATGAAGCGCAAAACATTGAACGTTGCCTGCGAAGTGTGCTTGAACTAGCAGATGAAATTGTTATCGTGGATTCCTTCTCTACCGATCAAACTAAAGAAATTGCACAGCAGTTTGACGTGCGATTTTTTGAACACCCTTTCGAAGGACATATACAACAAAAAAATTATGCAATAACCAAGGCCTCTTATCAACATATATTATCATTGGATGCCGATGAATGTTTAAGTGATGAACTGAAATCAGCCATACATTCCATAAAAAACAACTGGCAGTATGACGGGTATTATATGAGCCGGCTAACGAATTATTGTGGGCATTGGATTAAATATTGCGGCTGGTATCCGGATCGAAAATTGCGACTCTGGGATTCACGAAAGGGTGCCTGGACCGGAACTAATCCTCACGACCGATATGAATTATTTAATACTAAATCTACTTGTGGTTATCTGAAAGGGGATTTGTTGCACTATAGTTATTACAGTATAGCACAACACAAAAAGCAAATCGCTTTATTTACAGATATAGCGGCACGAGCAATGAAAGATCAAAATAAAAAATCGTCATTTATATTTCCCTATATCAGTGGAGTAGTAAAATTTATCCGTGACTATTTTTTTAAACTCGGATTTCTTGATGGAAGCACAGGGTTTACTATTTGCCGATTATCTGCATATGCTTCGTATCTCAAATACCAAAAATTACGACAGCTGAATAAAACGGCATGAACCTTAATCTAAGCAACGCGCGTATCTTAATCTCCAGAGTTGATGCCATAGGTGATGTTATGCTTACCTTGCCTTTATGCGGTATGATAAAAAAATATTATCCCGATGCCACCATAATTTTTTTAGGTCGTAAATACACCGAGCCAGTGCTCAAAAGATGTTCTTCTATCGATCAGATATTAATTTATGATGAATGGACAGACGATAACACAGCAGTTCAACGATTACGACAATTACAGATTGATGTAATCATCCATGTATTACCAAACAGACGTATAGCCATGCTTGCCCGAAAAGCGGCTATCCCTATTCGCATTGGTACTTCACGTCGGTGGTTTCATTGGCTCTATGCCAACAAGCATGTCTATGTAAAGCGAAAAAATACTAAGCTACATGAAGCGCAATTGAATATGATGCTGTTAAAGGCCATAGCAATTCGTGAGATTCCCGCATTGGAAGATCTGCATCAATACACGTCATTCAGCACGACAAGAACGATTCCGCATGCAATTAGTTCCCTTATCGAAAAAGACAAACAAATCTTGATCATACATCCGAAATCTGCAGGCAGTGCAAGAGAATGGCCTTTGTCCTCATATGATGAATTAATTCGATTATTTCCTAAAGACCGGTATCAGATCGTTATATGCGGCACGAAACAGGAAAAGAGTACACTTGGAGGTTGGTTGACTACATTACCGGATTATGTTTATGATATGATGGGCAAATTAAGTTTAGATGAATACATTGAGTTTATTTCATCGGCAAATATATTTGTGGCGGCAAGCACCGGCCCTCTTCATATTGCTGCCGCCTGTGGTATCAGAGCTATTGGAATATATCCTCCGGTAGTACCTATGCATCCGGCACGCTGGCAACCGCTGGGCAGTTGTTCCGGATTTATTACTGCATCAAAAACGAATTGTCATCTTTGTAGCAAGAAATCGGATTATTGCAGATGTATGTCAGAGATATCTGCATATCAGGTTTATCAAAAAATCATGGACAACTAGTTATGGAACATAAAATAATTAAAACGGATAAAGCTCCCAAGCCTGTAGGCTTATACCCTCATGCACGTCGTGTTGGTAATCTTTTGTTCCTTTCAGGAATAGGCCCACGTAGCGCTGAAGATAATAGTATCCCGGGTAATACCTATGATGCGGAAGGTAATCTGGTGCATTACGATATAGAGGCTCAATGCCACTCGGTATTTAAAAATGTAAAAACCGTATTAGAAGAAAGTGGGAGCAGTTGGAATAATTTGGTTGATGTAACCGTATTTCTAACGAACATGAAAAATGATTTTCCTACAATGAATAGGCTCTATGCTGAATACTTTAACACGAATCTTCCCTGTCGGACTACCGTTGAAATAAATGCTTTGCCAACACCCATTGCTATAGAGTTGAAATGTATAGCAACTATTGATTAGTGGTCTTCGTGGTCACGGCCTAACATTTTACCACCTTTCCATGAGTTTTCCAGCGCGTTCATTTCTGCAATTTCTTCGGGAGTGGGTTCTGTGTATTTTAGATTCTGAAGGTCAGGAGAACCGGCATTTACCCAACAGGTATACCAGATAGAGCCAAGATTAAGAATAGATTTCCTCATTTTACGCTCTATCATATTGTTAAGCGCTTTAGCATATGCATCGCTAAATTCAGCAGAGTATACTCGTACCATGGCATTGCCGCGTTGCTCAAATGAATATTTTTTATCATCGGAGAACTGTTTACTTAAATCACGTTCAATGGATAGTACACTATCCGCCTGAGAGGCACTTTCCATAACAAATTTCCAGATAAACTCTTCTGTATTATCGATATAGGTTGCCTTACCCACGAAGTAATCATAATTATCGCCAAACAACTCGGGAATACGCGACTCCCAAAAGGCATGAATTCCGTTTTGTCCGGTCAGCTGACCATTGTAGTTGCGCGTACAGTGAAGCGGCACATGAGCATCGGCCACATAATGACCCAGCTCGGCGGCAGTTTGAAGAATACGTGATTTGTTTTTCTTTTCAAATGCTTCTTTTAAGCGAAACATCATATTCTGTATGTGCCAGGGAACAATGCCGTGAGCTTTAAGCGTATCCTCAGAATATTTCATAACGGCATCTCGCCATTTGCGGGGTAAATCGTAATTAGGATAAATGCCATAGCGGTCAATATCGATATAGTGCCTGGGGGCCTCATCGGGACTCGAATAACGGCGCTTATCCGGATCAACGGCATGCTCCGTTATGTACTCGATATTTTCTTTAAACAGCGTTAGCATCTGAGGAGGCAGAGTGAACACGGCAATACGGTTAATACGCTTATGCCCCCAAAATCCCCAACCCTCACTTTGTTTCGTAAACAGGGCCACAAGAGATAAGACGACGAGACTAATTACCAGGTATTTGATGTGTCGCATAAGTTTATTTTTCTTCTTTATCCTCTCCGCGGCTAATCAGATCGGTAACACCACCGCTTACAATAAATTTCATAGCATCTGAGGATTTAAATTCAGGGAGTGGTGTGATGTTTTCTCGAGGTACCAGAAATAAGTTGCCACTAAAATTGTACGAATGTGGGCAGTACACGGCTACCAGATTATGAACGCCTACTTCAGTTAAATCATCTTTTGTGATAAAACCTAGTTTATGAATGCCCGACTCTTTCGACATCAAAATCATTACCGGTTGGTTAAATGTTTTTTTGTTGCCCACTAAAGCCGATAAAAGATCTTTTACGGAAGAATAAATAATTTTTAATCCCGGTGTTTTGAGGATTACACCTTCAATAAGATTCAACAGAGACTGCATTAAAATATTATAGCTGAAATAGCCAATAATGGTAATGCCCATAATTACTAATATAATACTAAGACCCGGATAGAGCCCCGGAATCAGATTATCAAAAAATTGTATGATTACATAAATGGCGTATACCGTGAGAAAAATCGGACTTACAAAAAGTAGTCCCCTCAGGAAATAGCCAAGTACCTTTTTAATTGATCTGTTCAAGGTAAAATTAGTTTCACTGCGTAAAAGTATTGGTTTTAGAACAACCAACTGTAAAATACAACTGAAACGGTCAACGCAACACGCTCAGACGGTCAGCATCCAATTTGATGAGTATGAACAACAGAATCGTGAATGCCAGCATAGAAGAACCTCCGTAGCTGATAAAGGGTAGCGGTATACCAATAACAGGAACGAGGCCTATTGTCATACCAATATTAACCAGCAGATGAAAAAAAATGATGCAGGCAACAGCATAGGCATAAATTTTTGAAAATCGCGATCGTTGCCGCTCTGCAACAAAAATGATGCGTAGTAATAAACCCAGATATAGCGATAATAATATCACAGATCCAATAAACCCATATTCTTCACCTATAGTGCAGAAAATGAAATCGGATGTTTGTTCCGGCACAAAATTAAATTTGGTTAGTGTTCCCTGCAAAAATCCTTTTCCGCTAAAACCTCCCGAGCCAATGGCAATCTTGGATTGCCGGACATTATAGTCTGCATCTTTTACATCTACATCCCTTCCCAGATACACATCGATGCGCCGTTTTTGATGAGGCTCCATGACATTATTAAATATGTAGTCTGTGGTAAGAACAAGTGCCGATGAAAAAAGGAGAGCAGATGCGGTGACCATAATAGCTAAACGCTCGTGCCGTAGTATGTAAATTACTATGGCGCTGATTAATACAAGACCAATAATGATATAATATTTATCGAATAACAATGCAGTAACTCCTAAAAGGGCTGTAAATAATCCAATCAACAGTATATAACCCGGAAATCCAAAACGGTATATAACGAGAAAGAAAACAGCAAATACAACAGCAGATCCGGTTTCATTCTGCATAACGATAATAAGCATTGGTGCCATAAAAATCACAATGGCCATCATCCAGGTTCTCTTGTCCTTAAGATTGATATTAAGAGCGCTGAGATATTTTGCTAAAGCTAGACTTGTTGCAAATTTTGCAAATTCAGCCGGCTGAAACTGAAATCCCCCCATGGTAATCCACGATTTGGATCCTTTCACAACACCGCCAATGGCAAGGGCAAGAAAAAGCAATGCGATAAGGACCCCATAAATAATGTAGGCAAATGCCGTGTAAAATTTATTGTCGGTAATTAGGATGGCCATAGCAAAAAAAATGCTGACTCCGATCCATATCATTTGTTTGCCATAAACATGTTCAAAGAACCCATCTATTGTATTGGTGAAGTCGTAGCCGGCGGCATAAACGGACGTCCAGCCCAATCCAACTAACATGATATAGATTCCTATAGTCATCCAATCTAAATTTTTCCACGTATTTCTCCTGTCCATGACTTAAGGAGTTTGTTTTATGAGGTTGCCTTCAAACATATTGGTTTCCAAATATTTTCTGACTGTTGAAATCGTATCATTCATATACTTTTCAATCATCAAACTGGCGATGGGTGCCGCCCAGGTTGCACCATATCCTGAATTCTCAACGATAACGGCAATAGCAATTTTGGGATGATCTCTTGGCGCGAAACATGCAAAAAGTGAATGATCTTTACCGTGGGGATTTTGAGCGGTTCCTGTTTTTCCACAGATACTGATGCCGGGTAATTTTGCGATGCGGGCTGTACCTGCTTCAACAACATCCTCCATACCTTTAATAACTATCCTGCAGATTGCAGTATCAATACCTGTTTGATGTGTTGTTATCCGATTTTTTAAGCTTGAAGAGTCGTTTTGAATTTCTTTCACAAGGTGAGGGGTAATCCAATAGCCTCGGTTTGCAAATGCACACATCATATTGGCTATTTGTAGAGGTGTGGTGCTGAGTTCTCCCTGGCCGAATCCGATCGAAACAATCATACTCGATCGCCATTCATCTGTTTTATAGCGCTTGGTATAATATTTTGCATCAGGAGCAAAGCCATATCCCTCGCCGGGTAAATCAATTCCGGTCTTTATACCTAATCCAAAACGTTTGAGATAAGCATTCCAGGCATCCAGTCCTGCAGATATGTTTTTATGTTTTTTTCTGTTGTCCACAACCTCGCGAAAATAGTGTGCAAAGTAGCCATTACACGAAACAGCAATGGCAACACATACATTACCTATTGCTGCATGTGGATGACATCCAATATGTAAACTGCCAATATTAATACCACCACGACACATCGAAAAGGGCGCCCAAGGCTGTATCACTTGCTCCTGCATGCCAATAGCGGCCATTAATGGTTTAAATGTTGACCCCGGAGGGTAGGGCGCTTTCACAGAGCGATTGAACAGGGGCTTATTTGGATCGGCATAGAGCACTTTAAAGTTCTTACCACGGTCCTTCCCGGATAGTAATCCGGGGTCGTAAGATGGACTACTGACCATGGCTAACACTTCGCCTGTTGAAGGTTCTATGGCTACTATACTTCCTATTTTATTCTGCATCAACTTTTCACCATATTGTTGCAATTCAATATCAATGGAACTAACCACATTTAATCCCGGAGAAGCAATCGTATCATATTTTCCTTCAGCAAAACTTCCCTGCTCACGATTATTAACATCAACAAGCATATAGCGAACACCCTTGTTCCCTCTCAGAATCTCCTCATAAGATTCTTCGATACCGGTGATGCCTATGTAATCTCCTTGCCGATAGTATGAACCTAGTCTCTCCAGTTGTTTCGGACTTACTTCGCCAATATAACCAAGCACGTGAGCGGCTGCAACATACGGATAAGAACGTACCGTTCGTACCTGTGAATAAAATCCCGCAAATTGAAATAGACTTTCGCGAACGGATTGGAACTGATCAGCCTGAATACCTTTAAGAAAGGTGTAAGGTTTATACGGAGATGCTTTGCGGGCCTTAACTAACGTCTTTTTAACATAGCTTACATCTACATTCAAAACGTTAGCGAGTTCAGCTGTGTCGAATGGAGTAACCTGAATCGGTAGTACCATTAAATCATACTCAGCTTTATTATATAGTACAAGCCGTTGCTTTCGATCGTATATCAGGCCACGGGCAGGATATACCGTTACGCGTCTCAGCGAATTACTGTTTGCCAGTTGTTTGTAATTTTTATCGACTACTTGCATGTAAAATAATCGTAATAGATAAATAAGGATAACCAAAATGAATACTCCCTGTATGATATATCGGCGTGATTGAAACAGGTCCATAAAGTTATTTCTTACGCGAGTATAAAAGATATTCAATCAATATGATGATTACAACGGATAGGATACTACTCATTATAGTTTTAGATAATATCAATAAAAGCTGATTTACGCTTAATGTTTCAACAAGAAATAAAATGAAGTGTGCTATCAGTATGGTGTACAACGAATAAAAAAAGAACCATCTGAAGCCAAGGCTGAACAATCTCGGCTCATCTTCACTATTATAACCGCCGGACGGTTTTAATATAGTTAATAAGTAGGGTCTTAAAAAACCAAGAAATGTTGCCGCAAATGCATGAATGCCAAGTGTTCCTGAAAACACATCAACACTAAGGCCACACAGAAACGAGATAAATAGTAACAAGGTGTGTGAAATTGCAATAGGAAGTGTTAAGATAAAGTAGAAATAGATATAGCTGTTGAATATTCCCGGAAGTGTAATATTATTTAGAATCAGTATTTGTATTACTAATAGAATCAGAAAACGAAAAATCTGTTGTAGGATACTTACGATCATTTGACGGCCTCGGGTTCTAATTGTTGCTGTTCATCCTGCAATAAATAATTCACCACATACACAGTTTGCAAGGTCGAGAAATCGGTGTTTAGTCGTATGGTGATATCATAGAAGTTGTCTTCTGTCTCTTTTGTAAAAGAGGATACGGTGCCTATAACAATATTTTCAGGAAAAAATATCGATCCACCGCTCGTGGTTACCTTATCCCCTTTTTTGATTACAATCTGTTTAGGTATTTCTTTGAGTTTGGCATATTGATAATCTTTACCATCCCAGTATACGGAACCAACAAATCCTTCCACACCAATACGTCCGCTTACTTCTAAATCCTGATGAAGCAAGGTGATTATACTCGAGAAATGAGGCGTTACCTGTTTAACTATGCCCACAATACCGTCCGGAGAAATCACCGCCATTCGGGGTTTTATTCCCTGCAGGGTGCCTTTATTTATCGTGATGTAGTTGTTAAACTGATTGGTTGATAATTTAATAACGCGTGACGGTATATAAGTATAAATCTGTTTTTTATTAGTATCGCTAACGCTCACCACCTGATAGGAATCATCGTAAAAGGCTCCGGGCAGTAAGGAGCGCAGATAAGCATTTTCATTCACCAATTTTTCATTTTCTTTTTTTAGATGCACATAGGACATCACACTTTGATAGCGGGTAAAAACATAACCACTAATATTATTTGCTGTTTTCATGAAGCCCGTTTCGTGGAATGAGTTATTCGAAATCATCAGGTAAACCGACAAGGCCTCTAAAAGAATAAATACAAGGAATGCGTTGTATCGGATAAGAAACAGGATGAGGTTACGCATTCAGTAATACGCTCCGGGTCGTTTAAGTCATTAAGAAGGGATAACGGGCAGGATTTTTGAGTGCGATACCGGTGCCACGCACCACGGCGCGTAATGGATCGTCTGCAACCTGAACATGTAATTTTGTTTTTTGGGCTAGTCGCTTGTCAAGTCCGCGAAGTAAAGCGCCGCCGCCGGTGAGATGAAGTCCGGTTCGGTGAATGTCAGAAGCTAACTCTGGGGGAGTGGTTTCAAGCGCTTTCAGAACAGCTTCTTCAATCTTTGATATCGATTTATCAAGTGCATGAGCTATCTCATTGTAAGAAATTGTAATCTGTTTTGGAATCCCCGTCATCAGATCGCGGCCGTTTACGGTATAGTCTTCAGGAGCATCATCTAAATCAGGTATTGCCGCACCAACATTAATTTTAATTGCTTCTGCAGTACGCTCACCGATGAGCATATTATGTTGCCTGCGTACATAATCAACAATATCGGCGGTGAACTCATCACCCGCCACTCGAATACTCTGATCACAAACAATACCGGCAAGAGCGATTACGGAAATACCGGTTGTGCCGCCTCCTATATCTATAATCATGTGTCCGATGGGTTCTTCAACATCTATTCCAATGCCCAGTGCAGCGGCCATAGGTTCATGTATGAGATATACTTCACGCCCACCGGCTTGTTCGGCAGAATCCTTTACCGCTCGTTTTTCTACTTCAGTAATGCTGGAAGGAATACAAATAACCATTCTCCACGACGGATTAAATAAAAACCCCCGTGGATTAATCATCTTAATCATTTCCCTGATCATAATCTCAGCCGCCTGAAAATCAGCGATGACTCCGTCGCGCAATGGCCGTATGGTTTTTAGATTATCATGAGTTTTTTCGTGCATCTGCATGGCCTTTTTACCAACAGCTACCACCTTGCCGGTGATACGGTTTATGGCCACGATAGATGGTTCATCAACAACCACTTTGTCGTTGTGGATGATAACCGTGTTGGCCGTGCCAAGATCTATGGCAATGTCTTGTGTGAGAAAATTAAATAACCGCATAAGGTGTTGGATTGATGCTTTGGTACAAAAATCAGTAAATATTCATATTTGTTATAGGTATTCATAATGTTTATACCCAATACAATGTGAATCGTTTAGTAATAACGCCGTAGCGGGGCAATTGGGAATCAATGTTTAAAATGCCGGGTACCCGTATGCACCATGCACATATTGTTACGGTTGCAGTAGTCTGTTGAATCCTGATCTTTAATTGATCCGCCCGGTTGTATTACCAGAGATATGCCGGCATGATGAGCAATTTCTACGCAGTCGGGAAACGGAAAGAACGCATCACTCGC
>BJGO01000002.1 GCA_014190535.1 Bacteroidota bacterium
CAGCTCGTGTGCATTTACGATACCTACTAGCCCGGCATACAGCCCCGTGCTTGCACCCGCACTCAAAATAAACCACGATGTGATTGCGCCCTGATAGATACCATAAAGCAGACTCGCAATGGCTATGATGTGTGAAACGGCTTGCCAAAGGATGACCAGGTCAGGAGCTATCCCGTGCAGGTTATTATCTGCTCGATCTTCCTTGCCGAAGAATCGTTCTATAAAAGTCATAATCACTAATGCAAAAAAGAGGTTTAGAAATGTATAATATCCACCCAACAGATTCCCGGCAAGGACAAATAGTAAGGGGTGCGTGCTAAATAGATACAACAAAATCTTTCTTTGCTCCAAGTGGATGTAAAATTATTTAAGTAAACTTACAATAACTCAAAAACACTTTTTAGATATGATTCGAATTTTACTTTGTTTTTTACTCCTTACCGCATTAGGGATGAATGCAGATGCTCAATGTCCGGGCTGTGCAATCAATAGCACGTTTACCTCTCCCGGCATATACCCAAGTATATTGCCGGATGGTACTCAAAATCAGGCTTACGATGAAGATGTAACCTTTGTACTATTCACCGATACGCTTGGCTTTGCGGTAAATTTCTTTAAGATCAATTCAATCAGCGGCTTGCCCTTAGGGCTATCCTATGAGTGTAATAATATAACCAATGGATGTGTTTATGATCCTCAATCCAGCATTTATGGTTGCGTGAAGGTATGCGGTACACCTATACAATCGGGGTCCTTTACGGCGGTTGTCAGCGTAACGGCAAATCTTGAAGTTGTTGGCGATCAGAATAGCACAATTAACATACCGCTCACGATAGTACAATCGGCAGGCGGTAATACGGATTTTACATTTAACCCGGCTTCAGCCTGTGGCTCTGCAGAGGTTAGCTTCAGCGCTTTATTAAACAATCCGGCATACATCAACACGTACGCTTGGGATTTTGGTAATGGTGTCACTTCCGATATACAAAATCCACCCACTCAGCTTTATGATTCAGCAGGCATCTATCTTGTTTCCCTGCAAACACAATTTTCTGTGTATGCCTTGTCCGGTTTAAGTGTTAGCGGAGTAAATAATAACTGGTGCGGTGATGTGGAAGAACCTAACTTATTTGGATGTACAGGCTCTCCTGATTTATACATCGTGGTATCGGATGCCAGCAGTAACATCGTTTATACTTCTTCAACAATAGATAATGCGAATTCGGCGAGCTGGTCTGATATCAATATACCCCTGAGTAATCCGCCATATTCTTTCACCATCTGGGACGAAGATGTGGTTTCTCAGAATGATAATCTGGGCACCTATAGTTTTAACCCTGCAGGAACCGGTACATTTAATTTCAGCGGTAATGGCACCTCGGGCAACTACACCATCGGCACACAAGTGGTCACAACATTTAACAGTTCAGATTCGGTGCTGATTTATTCTGTACCGGCTATACCGGTAGTTGCGTTATCGGGTAATGATACGATATGTGCCGGCGACTCGGTTACGTTGGCGGCGCTTTCTGCCGAGGCAGAATCATATAGCTGGCTACTGGCCAATACGACTATTACAGGTGCAACCGATTCCCTACTTACTGTTTCCTCTGCCGGCGCCTATGCGGTGCAGATCACAAATGAATTCGGTTGCAGTGCTACATCGGCTGAGCAAACTATTTTTCAGCAACCGGCCCTGCCCAATATTAATTTTACTATTCAGGGTAATGATTTAACTACATTCCTGACCGGATATAATTTTCAATGGTACCTGAACAATAATCCAATATCGGGTGCAACAGGACCAACACATACCATTTCACAACAGGGTAATTACTATTTGCTGGCCTGCGATAATTTTGGCTGTTGCCGTGCTTCAAACACGCTGTTGATTACTCCGGTAACGGCATACACACCGGAGTTGCATAGTGGTGTTTTGGTTTATCCCAATCCGGCAACTCAGATCCTTAACCTTGAACTAAGTGGTAGCGGACAATCTCTGGAATTTGAAATCATAGATATTACCGGTCGTGTTATGACTACGGGTATTCTGGAGGGCCGTACCCTTGTTGATGTAAGTACCTATCCTGATGGAACATATATCTTACGATATCATTCAGGAGCAGGAAGCTTTCATCAGCGTATGATCATCTCGCACTAAATACTTGATCAATAATCGTTTTTATCTCAGAGGCCGACTGTGCAACATAGTCGGCCTCTTTAATTTCATCAAATCCATAACCATAGGCACAGCCAATACTGATTAAGCCATTATCCCTGGCTGCCATAATATCATGAATGCGGTCACCGGCAACGATGTGGTAGGATGCTGGTTCTGCCTGCTGAATCAGTTCGCGAACCATAGATGTTTTATTGTCGGATGGCGACCGAGGCAAACGTACCGAGCTGAAGAATGAGCTTATTTCGGTTTTGTCAAATACCGCCTCCTGATAGGCATCAACGGCATTACTGCAGAGCGCAATTTCCTGTCCACTGCGATACAACTCTTCAAGCAAAAGTTTTACGCCTTCAAATAATGCTCCGTTTTTATATATATAACCCACCTCAAGTTCAATCATTCGGCGGCGTGTTTGCTCAAATGGCTGATCGATATCGTGACGAATCAGCCACTCCCTGAAATAGGCTTCCGGCTCGCCAACGAGTTTCATCACTTCGCGGTTGCCCGGATAAGGCTTGTTATAGGTTAAAAAGAAATCTTCACAAGCCGGTATGAAGGCAGATGCCGTATTAAACAGGGTGCCATCCAGGTCAAAAATGATCATTAAGAAAAAATAGGTTTATTTAGCAATATTAATTTCTACCAATCAAAAAAAAGCATATGAAAAGACGATATACCATTTACGCTGTAACGGCAATCATCGCACTCATTATTGTAAACTCGATTTCTTACGAAACTACAAGTAGCACTGCGGGTTCGCCGGCTGCCCGTTGTGGTGCTCCGGCGGATGGAGGCGCTACGTGTACCGGATGTCATGGAGGTACTACAATTATTGATCTGGGGTTAAATAATGGATGGATTGTATCTGACATACCTGCAGGTGGTTACGTGCCCGGTGAAACCTATACCTTCACGGCTACTGCAACACAGGTAGGTAGCTCGAAGTTTGGTTTTCAGATGTCGCCACAGGCATTGAATGGCGCATACCTTGGAACGATGATTGTCACCGATGCGGTTCAAACACAGATTGTGGGCACGAAGTATATCACGCATAAGTCGGCCGGTACGGCCGGTTCGGGTTCCAAGTCGTGGAGCTTCGATTGGATAGCACCGGTGGCCGGAACCGGCACGGTAAGTTTTTATGCCTGTTTTAATGCAACCAACAGTAACTCATCGAGCAGTGGTGATCAGATTTATAAAACAATATACACGGTTAACGAATGCGTGGTAAGTGCATCAGTTTCAGCTCCGGTAACTTCTATATGCAGTAACCAAACCGCTTCATTAAATGCACAGGGAACAGGATCTTATTTATGGAGTAACGGAGCAACAACACAAAACATTTCAGTAAACACATCAGGGGCATATGCCGTTACCGTTACTAATGGTGCCGGTTGTACGGCGGCAAGCACACCCGTTTCGATTTCGGTAACCAATGTGCCTGCAAGTCCCATAATAACATTACCCGATCAGGCTTGTGTTGGTGCAACGGTAGCTTTATCCGTAGATAATTTTAATCCTGCCTTGAATTATTCTTGGAATATTGACGGTACGTCATCCATAGCGGTCGACAGTTCATCGTTTACGTTTGATCTATCGTGGGGTAGCACCGGTACCTACAATTACTCCTTTACCGCATCAGAACTAAATTGTATCAGCAACCCCACATCAGGCACAATACAAATTGGTGCTGAACCCATCATCTCGACATCGGCTATACCGGAATCTGCCTGCCCGGGCAGTTGTTTCCCGATCAGCATCACCGGAGCCGCAAGCGTTTCCATTAACGGAGCCGGCGTGGCAATTCCTGATTCGCTTTGCGCTACCGGTAGCGGAAGTTATGATATTGTGGCTTTATCGACTGAAGGTTGTCAGGCCTCGTCTTTAGTGCAAATCGATATTCTTAATGCACCCAATATTTCCCTGGTTCAAACAGCGAACACCCTCTGTATTTCCGATACGAACGGCATAACCTCCTCAGTTTGGGCTCTCAATGGTAACACCATTGCAGGGAACACGGATTGCATCGACATGACTGAATCCGGAACCTACAGTATTATCGTTACTGGAGAGAATGGTTGCACGGCGACATCATCCGGTGCATTTACCTTAACAGGTCTTAGTACAACGGCACAACTTCCGCTTACCTATAATAATCCGGTGCAGTTTAACCTGATGTTAAATAATAATCCGGAAGGCCAATTTATACTAAGCGACCTGAGTGGGCGCGTAGTTAGGAGTGAAGCCGTCTCTGTTAACGCCATTATTGCATTGAATACGATACCTGAGGGCATCTACCTTGCTCAAATTATTTCTGAAAATCAGATTCATAATTTTCAGATTATTAAACAATAGTTTTAATAACGCCTTACGTCGGTTGCCTTAGGTATGATAACCATGATGCAGCCTGCAGTAATCACGTGAATACCTACGGAGAGCATTTTGAATGCCTTTGGTGCATGCGTGCTATCCGGAAGGGTCGGAGATATGCTCCATAAGAGGGAGATTAACAGGATAACGACACAGGCTATGTTGAAATAAAAACCATACCTTCGGGTAATCTTAACCAGCATAAAATATCCAACGGATGCAAGTATGGATGAGATGATGGAAAGGAAGGTGATTACGGGAAAATTAATGTATTCATCCATCGAGAAATTTAGTAGTACACCATAGGCATAATTATAGGCATTATTGAGAATAGCCGCGGAAGAACCGGCTACTAATCCGCCCCGTATCGAATGCCACATCTTAAATTTCTTACGTGTTACTGCCATTTGTTAACGCTGTAAAACTAATCATTTACAATTCAAAAAATCCAACGGTGCCACCTACCCACGTTTTGTCTTTATTGTATTTCGTGCCAATCATTTCTCCGCGACTAAGCCGAGCCAGATTAGTTACCAAGTCGTATGACTCGTTAACCTGATTGTAGATATAGAGTAACCGGATTTCACACTTGATTAATCCGTCAGGAGATTCAACACAAGGCTCATATTGAACTTTGCGTTGGAGTATGTATTGATTACGTTCTTTTGAGGGAATGGCATCGATATCTTTTTTTTCTACGTGAAACCGTACGCCATTTCCTGAAAAGGAGAAGAGGGGTTTAAGTACATAATGTTCCAGATCTTCGGGTATAGGGTTGAGCTGATCAAGAAAATAGCAGTCGGGAATGAATGCACTTTGTATGAGTGGCATTGTGTATTTACTGATTCGGAAGAACCAGTTTGGGTGCCCGGCCCATTCAACATCTACTTCCTCGGTAAGGTTATAGCATCGCGTTAAATCGGTTCGGCGCAATAGCTCATCAAAAATGATACGGTTGTAAATTCTTTTTATCGGTGTTTTAATGCCATCACGCAGATAATACAACTGCCGGCCTTCACGGATTAGCGATGAGATGCAAACGGCTTTTATTCCGGATATCTTTTCGGTGATAATAAAATCTATCGCTGTTGGTTGTTTGTCGGGTTCAATTTCTAAGAGGATGACATGTTGCGGTTGATGATTACCGAGTAGCACTTGACTTAGATATTGATTATAGGTGCCATAATCCATTCCATTCAGCAGATGATGGAAAGCGTCGGGAATGGGAAAATAGGTTCTGAATGTGTGAGCCAGATAATTCTGATAAGCAAACAGGGAAGGGAACCCCTGCATTTCAATGAGTTGAGGATGGTACTCGCCGAGCTGATTTTTACATACGGCAAAATCAAGAGCGATAAAGAGCGATTGATTATCTTCACCCGGTACGTTACACGGAGCGGGAATGGCACCTTTCGTTGCTGATTTAAATCCGGGACTTTGAATAAAACGGATAATATCCGAACCGGCATTTCGAAGCTTATGGCTAAAGGCTCGGTCTATGAATATAGGTGTTTCGGCAATGCGGAACGGTATTTTATGTTGTGTATAGCACTCCATCTCCTGCAGAAATAGTAGGTAGGTGTTGTTGCTAAAGTTTTGATTGTAATGTTTTCGGATAGATGCAATCATGAGGTCTTAGAGTATGAATGGATTTAAATATACCATAGCCACATTTATTTACTTACAGGAATATCCGTCGATGAACGGCAATTTGTTTAATTTGTGACATAAATTAACAACCATGGAAACAAAAACGGACATCGTGAATAACTGGCTTCCCCGATACACCGGAACAGCTTTGGAGGATTTTGGTAAATATATCATACTGGTAAATTTTGGAAATTACGTGCATCGCTTTGCTGAGTGGCACGGTGTGGAGGTTCGTGGTAAAGATCGTCCGATGATAAATGCTACAGCAGATGGCATAACGATTATTAATTTCGGTATGGGTAGCCCCAATGCCGCCACGGTTATTGATTTGCTAAGCGCCATAAAGCCCAAAGCCGTTTTGTTCCTGGGAAAGTGCGGTGGACTGAAAAAGAAAAATTTGTTGGGTGACTTAATATTACCGATTGCGGCAATACGTGGCGAGGGAACATCGAATGACTACTTTCCTGCCGAGGTACCTGCGTTACCGGCATTTGCTCTGCAAAAAGCCATATCAACCACTATACGGGATGCCAACTGCGACTATTGGACCGGTACGGTATATACAACGAACCGGCGCGTATGGGAACACGATGAACAATTTAAGGATTATCTCCGCAAAATACGTGCGATGTGTATCGATATGGAAACGGCTACAATCTTTACGGTGGCTTTCTCCAATAAAATTCCAGCCGGTGCCTTGTTGCTGGTCTCCGATCAGCCCATGGTGCCTGAAGGCGTTAAAACAGAGAAAAGTGATGCCGTGGTTACAGCAAATTACAGCGACCGTCATCTGCGCATTGGAATTGACTCGTTAAAGCAACTGATTAATGATGGTCTCACGGTGAGGCACCTAAAATTCTGAAGCTGATGCAGAAATTATTTTCTGAAATTGAGCGTGAGCTAAAAAATAAAATCTATCACCCTTTATATATACTGGAGGGCGAGGAACCTTATTATAATGAGGTGTTGACAGACTATTTTGAGAACCACATACTAAGCGATGCGGAGAAAGGATTTAACCTCACCATCGTTTATGGTAAGGATGTAAATGACAGTAAGATTGCCGCATTAGCTAACTCGTATCCGATGTTTGGCAATTACAATATTGTTATAGTTAAGGAGGCGCAGTTTATTAAAGATTGGTCTGCCCTGAGTCAGGTAGTGGCCTCGTTACCAAAAACAACTATTCTGGTATTATTTATTTCAGGAGCGACTTTGGATAAGCGTAAAACGGAGATTAAGCAACTAATAAGTCATGCCGTACAACACAGCACAAAAAAACTTAAGGAGAGTGAGATACAGGATTTTATTGCGTCTTATTTTAAAAAGCACAAACACAAAATAAGTCCGGATACCGTTCAGCTGCTTACTGACCATGTTAATCAGGATTTATCATTTATAGTAAATGAAATGAATAAACTGATTTTGAATGTGCCCGCTGAAAATGAAATTACTGCGGCACATGTACAGGAGTTTATTGGTATACATAAAGAATATAATGTGTTTGCTCTGACCAAAGCTTTGGGTACACGACAAATTAAAGAGGCTTTGCTCATTGCTGATTATTTCTCCCGAAATTCAAAAGAAAATCCATTGGTGGTTATTCTTTCACAACTATATTCATACTTTAATAAAGTACTGTTATACCGTACGATGCGTGCATCTGCTCCAAATGAAATCGCATCGGCACTGGGAGTTAATCCATACTTTATAAAAGAATATGAATCTGCGGCACGCATCTATACCAATGCCAGACTGTTTAACATATTCGAACTGTTAAAGGAATATGATTTGCGTTCAAAAAAAATAATAGAGAATGAATCGGATGATGGGGTGCTCATTCGCGAGTTAGTAATGCGTATTGTAGCTTAGGCTCTTTTGGAATAGGGTTGATGATGTTCCGTGGCCATACGAAGGAAAGCCGGCAAAATGGTATTATGGGTATGAATAATGGCCTCAGGCCGGTGAAGGATGTCAAGGGTTTCATTGTACTTTTCAATACTATGATGACTGATGATGAAATTCTTTTTATCCTCGCGCATCAGATAACGTAACATACCTTCCACATCGGATTCCGGATGAAACTGGGTGCCTACAAAGCAATCGTTGAACCGAATCGCCATTACAGCCTGCTCTAGATTTACGTGTGGTCGTTCTTTTTCCAGACATAACACCGTTCCGCCAAGTTCGCGCAAGCGGTTTTTGTTGATTTCAATCACTTGCCAGTCTCGCGAGTCAACAACGTAAAAAGGATCATTAAGATGTTCAAATAATAGTTCCTTCTTTCCCGCCTCGGTCTTGTGCGTAGGAAAAATGCCAAATGCTGTAGACTTGCGAAGGCATACATTGCCTAACTGATAGTACCGGCAATAAATCTGAAAGGAGTGGCAAATCAGAAAAACATGTTTACGGCGCTCAGGATGTTTTAGGTTAAATGCCTGGATATCATCCATTAACCGAAAAAACTTTCGCTCCCATTCACTTCCTTCACTATCGAGCGGACTACCCGGACCACCACTGCTGATATAAATATCAAAGCCTAAATCAGCCATTTCATTTTTTCCTCGTACATCATAGACCTCCATTTGCAAATCACGATTGTTATTCAGGGCAAATTCATGGACAATAGATTTTATACAACGCATGCCCTCATTAGGCAGGCCATCATACATATCAAGCACGGCAACGTTTAACGGTTTCAGCATCATTAGGCGCAAATATCAGATGCCATCAAGAGTTTGCTCGCAGATATAATCCACAACGGATTCAAGACTTTGTGTAGACTCATACACAGCTAACTGCCGGTCGGCCCCTGTTCCCTGTTCCAGGATTGTTCGCACATAATCTACTTCACGTTTTATATCCAGTTCATCAACAACATCACTGATGAAATCAAGAAGCTCGTGAATCAATGCTCGCGTGTTTACTTCCATCTCCTTACCAAAGTCGATCATTTTACCATCAATACCATAGCGGCATGCACGCCATTTATTTTCATTAATTAATGCTCTGCGATAACTCATGAAATTTAAATTTTGCTCTCTGAGTTTGGTGAGTTTACAAACCAATGCCTGAAACAGCGCAACCACCGACATCGTTTCGTTAATATGCATAGGGATATCGCAAATGCGGAATTCAATTGTGTTGAAAAAAGGATGAACGCGTAAATCCCACCATATTTTTTTTGCATTATCGATGCAACCGGTTTTTACAAGCAGATTAACATAGTTCTTGTATTCATCATAACTGCTGAAATGATCCGGAATACCGGTTCGGGGAAAACGTTCGAATACTTTTGCTCGGAATGATTTAAAACCGGTATTACGCCCTTCCCAAAAAGGTGAGTTTGTTGTTAAGGCATAAACGTGTGGCAGAAAATATCGTATGGTATTGGCTATATGTATAGCCAGATTTTTATCCTCAATACCTATATGAACATGCAATCCGAAAATCAGATTTGATCTTGCGGCCTCCTGCATTTCATTTACAATTTCTTCATAGCGTGGATTAGGAGTAATCAGCTGGGTATTCCAATGAGAAAAAGGGTGAGTGCCGCTGGCACCTATCTTTAAACCCAGCGAATGAGCAATATCGGCAATAGATTTTCTTAAGTTTCCTAAGTCGTGGCGAGCTTCGTGAATGTTCTGGCAGATGCCCGTTCCGGCCTCTACTACTGCCTGATGCATTTCTGCCTTTACCTGATCGTTGAGCCGTTTGGCCGCCAATTCAACAATTTTTTGATCGTGTGATTTTAATTGGCGGGTAAGCGGGTCAATGACCATATATTCTTCCTCTACACCAATGGTGAATGCTTTCATGAGATATGCGTTTATACGTTTTCCGATGTCTTTTTTCTTGGTGTACGTTTAACCGCTTTTTGCTCGATTGATTTATCAGTAGCAAAGGCTTTAACGAATTCGCCCCAGGTAAGATTGTTTTTACCGGGCTTGAATGATTTGGCTCGATCTATAGCCAGATCTGCCGCAACACGGACAACCCAATCAAAATTTTCCTGACCAACCGAATTCACGTCTGCATCGGGTGCGGGATTACAAAAATCAATGGCATAGGGTATACCATTACGAACGGCCAGTTCAACCGTATTGAAATCATAGCCAAGGTATTTATTTAACCGAATAACATAGTCCTCCATCGTTTGCAGTAGTTTTTTGTCTGCATTAAACTTGTTGTGGACATAACGAAGATGATGTGGGTTTCGAGGCTCATACTGCATCATTCGAACCTGATGACCTCCAATGCAATAGCAGCGGTAATATTCTTCAAAAATAATTTCCTCCTGTAGCATCATTACCAGAGTGCCGGTCTCATTATATTTCTCAAAAAATTCGTCGCGGTTATTGAGTTTATACACACTTTTCCAGCCACCTCCCGAAAAAGGCTTCATATATGCAGGCCAACCGATGTATTGAAAAATATGATCCCAGTTTAAGGGAAATGCCAGATTGCGGAATGAAGAAGAACTCGTATCGGGCGGCATCTGATTGGAAGGGAGTAGTACCGTTTTCGGAACGGGCACTCCTATTTTTTGAGCGAGTGCGTTATTAAAAAATTTTTCATCGGCACTCCACCAGAATGGATTATTGATTACGGCTGTTCCGCTGATTGCCGCATTTTTCAGATAGCCTCGATAAAATGGAACATCCTGCGAAATGCGGTCAAGTATAACAGCATAATCAACCGGTGCGGCTTGTTCGACCATGTCAATCATTACACGCTCAGCTTCGATGTCTTTGATATTACGTTTGTTAATTTCTTCAATGAACGCATCAGGGAAAGTGGCTTCCATACCGTGCATTATGCCAATTTTCTTTTTCATAGTATAGTTTTTTTGTTTTACAAATTTCTTATTTAATCAGTGAAAGATAGTGAGGAAACATTTCGCGCCAAACCGGCCAGTCGTGATTTGCTCCCTGCCTGATGTCCAGCCAGTTGGCTATGCCCTTATGATTTAAAAGTTGATGCATATCAATATTGGCTTGCTTACAGATATCGTGTTCGCCGGTGCCTAACACCACATACATATCTCTGAACTCCGTATTCTGGGCATCAGGTAAGTAGTCGGGCGGGTTGTTGAAATAGACATCGTCGTTGTAAAAGCCATCCAGTTGTTGCCTGATGTCGAATGCGGCACTCATGTTAAAAATATACTTTACCACTTCAGGGTGTCTGAAAGCAAAGTTGGTAGCGTGATAACCACCGAAACTACAACCTGCTGTTGCTATTCGGTTTTCACCGGTTTCACGCTGACAAAGAGGAATCAATTCCTCCAGGATATACTTATCGTACCAAATATGATTTTTTACTCGGTCAGCCGGATGAATATATTTATTGTACCAACTGAATGAGTCGACACCGTCGGGGCAATAAATTTTTACTAAGCCTTCTTGGATAAACCACCGAACAGAATCTATGAGGTGAAAATCTTTATTCTCAAAATATCGTCCCATAGATGTAGGGAACAGAATTATCGGATAGCCTCTTGTCCCGAACGAAAGCATATCCATGTCTTTACCCAAATTTTGTGAATACCAGCGGTGATGTTGTTCAGTCATAGTATGATGTTACCTTGCAAAATACAAAAGAGAAATGGGATTATGCTTGGGCAATCTCTTCGATTTGATTTTCTTTTTTTACATCGAGGCGGTTAAAAGATAGAGTGATGCGTTACAGTGAACTTAAAAAAGACATTCCGCAATCTCGAAGCCCTCGATGCAAATGAAATGCTGGATATAATCCATATTAATAGCATTGCTCCTTTGCTTATTGTTAAACACTTTAAAAAATTATTGATAAAAAGCGACCATCCTGTTGTCGTCAATATTTCAAGTTGGTTAGGTTCAGTATCTAATCTGACATTTGGCGGACATTACGGATATGTGGGAAGTAAAAACCTGTTGAATATTTTAAATAAGTCAATGGCTAACGAACTCAGGCAATACAAAATCATTTGTATTAATGTAAATCCGGGCTGGGTTAAAACCGACATGGGCGGGCAGAAAACTCAATTCTCCCCTGAACAGGCTGTGACTAATATCATAACCAATATCGTATTAAACGCTACCATTAACGACAGCGGAAAATTCTTCAATTTTGACGGAAGCGAACATCCGTGGTGAAGTTAGACACAACAATATATGCTCATAAAAAAGGGCCTTCATCATCCTAATTATTCCCTTAATAATTTATTCAGGATGGCACTAATAAAGCGACACTATTTTATCTCACCGATAGACTTATAAATTAGGTTTCTTTGCAACCTAAATTGCAATAAATCATGTCGGAGATACACAAATGCATCATCATCGGTTCCGGACCTGCCGGATATACTGCGGCAATCTATGCGGCAAGAGCGAATTTAAAACCCATAATGATAACCGGGCTGGAGCAGGGTGGTCAGTTAATGAACACGACTGATGTAGAGAATTATCCGGGTTATCCGAATGGTATTCTGGGCCCGGAAATGATGGACGATTTCAAAAAACAGGCTGAACGCATGGGAACAGATATTCGATATGGATACGTCAGTAAAGTGGACTTTTCAGGCACAGTGCATAAAATATGGGTAGACGAATCCAAAGAATTAACTGCACATACGATAATTATTTCTACCGGCGCATCAGCAAAATGGTTAGGCATAGCATCGGAGAAAAAATATAACGGTGCCGGTGTATCTGCCTGCGCAGTGTGTGATGGTTTCTTTTATCGCGGCAAAGAAGTCGCAATAGTTGGTGCCGGTGATACAGCCTGTGAAGAAGCACTTTACTTATCAAAAATGTGTACCACCGTTCATATGCTCATACGCAGTGAAAAAATGCGTGCGAGTAAGGTCATGCAGGATCGGGTGATGGCTACACCCAACATAAGGGTTTACTGGGATACACAAACCGATGAGGTGCTTGGCGACGGAACAGTTGTTACTGCAGTCCGTGTAAAACATAATAAAACCGGGTTATTATCAGAAATTCCGGTATCCGGTTTTTTTGTTGCCATTGGTCACACTCCGAATTCCACGCCATTCAAAGGTATTATCGATATGGATGAGCAGGGCTATATACTTACCAAGCCGGGTACATCAAAAACAAATGTAGAAGGTGTATTTGCTTCAGGTGATGTTCAGGATAAACACTACAGACAAGCGGTTACGGCCGCCGGATCAGGCTGTATGGCCGCGCTCGATGCCGAACGTTATCTGACCAATAAAGGATTATAATCAGTCATTATGAAATCGCTTGCTCTTCATTTGTTGTTCCTTGCTGTTACGTGTTCTGTTGGTTACGCACAGAAAAAAAATGAAACAGAAGTACCGGATAAACCCAAACTTGTTGTGGGCATTGTTGTGGACCAGATGCGCTACGATTTTCTTACGCGCTATTGGGATAAATATGGCGACGATGGCTTTAAGAAATTAGTACAGCAGGGTGTTTTATGCCGACAGCTCTATTATAATTATGTGCCAACACACACCGGTCCGGGCCATGCTAGTATTTATACCGGAACCTCACCCGCAATGCACGGCATTGTAGGTAATCATTGGTATGTAAAAGATAATCGGGCTACAACCTATTGCACTCAGGATGATAAGACAGAGAGTATAGGCACCACATCGCCTGCCGGTAAACAATCACCCCGTAATTTATTTAGCTCTACCATTACCGATCAATTGCAACTTACCAACCTCGGAGATTCCAAGGTAATTGGTATTGCACTTAAAGACAGAGGTGCTATACTGCCTGCCGGTAATATGGCCGATGCGGCATATTGGTACGATGATGCCTGCCGCTGTTGGATAAGTAGTAGCTTTTATATGAAGGAGTTACCCGAATGGGTTAAGCGCTTTAACGATAAAAAATATCCCGATCAATATCTGAGCGGAGAATGGAATACCTTGTATCCAATTCAACAATACACGGAGAGTCTACAAGATGATAATCCTTACGAAACTATAGTTAAGGGAAAGACCAGCCCTACTTTTCCCTACAATTTAAAGGAGATTGCCCAGGCCTATCAGACTTCATCCATACTTCGTACAACACCATTCGGTAACTCACTTACCACATTGTTTGCCATTGATGCCGTAATGAGCGAAAATATGGGTAAGGGTAAATCAACCGATATGCTATGCGTTTCGTTTTCCTCTACCGACTACGTTGGTCACAGTTTTGGGCCCTATTCTGTTGAATCAGAAGACTGCTACCTCCGACTGGATAGAGATTTAGCCACTATGATCACGGTTATTGAGAAGTATTTAGGAAAAGAAAATGTTCTATTTTTTCTAACTGCCGATCACGGTGTATCTGATGTTCCGGCTCACCTCAAGGATATAAAGATCCCGGCCGGATATATCAATGAAGCCGTGCTCATGAATAAAGCTAAAAGTTTTTGTGCTCAGCACTTTGGCGACTCACTGGTCTTAAACTATATCAATAATCAGTTCTATCTGGATGATACAAAAATAAACACACTCAAACAGGATCGCTGTGAGATACAGAAGAAACTGGCATTGCACCTGATTGGTACTGAGTCTGTGGCTTATGCATATACTTATTGCGATATGTTGCAACAGAGTTATGTGCATTTTCCTGCAGAGTATATTCAGCATGGTTTTCATCCACTTCGAAGCGGCGATGTAATGCTTTGTTTTAAACCTAATTATATGGAGTTTGAACAACGGGGCACCACACACGGCGAGCCATTTAGTTATGATGCACACGTTCCACTTATTTGGTATGGATGGAAAGTGAAATCGGGCAATGTCATTGATCAGCGATATGAGATTACTGATATCGCAGTTACTCTGGCCAATATGTTACAGGTTATGGAACCCACCGGGGCAACAGGAAAAGTGATTAAGGGAATCATAAAACAGGAGAAATCCGAATGAGCGCATACGTTATCACCGGTATAGGAACCGGTATCGGCAAAACCCTGGTTAGTGCTGTTTTTACAGAAGCATTGCAAGCGGATTATTATAAACCAATTCAGGCCGGTGGTCTTAGAAACAGCGATTCTAATTTTATCAGGAAACACATCAGCAATACAAAAAGCGTTATTCATCCGGAGCAGTACCGATTAAAAACACCAGCTTCACCACATTATGCGGCGGCCCGTGAAGGTGTATCCATTAAGCTCAAGGAATTGCGACTTCCAAAAACTAAAAATAAACTAATTGTTGAGCCGGCGGGTGGTCTGATGGTTCCCTTTAATGATGATGAATTATACGTAGACTGGATAAAAAAAATCAAGCTTCCGGTAATCCTTGTATCCGATATCTATCTCGGAAGTATTAATCATACCTTACTTAGTGTTGAAGCCCTGAAGAGTCGCAATATTGAAATAAAGGGAATTGTATTTAATCATTCACCCTTTCAGTCTACCGAATATATCATAACAAAGTACACGGCCTTACCCGTGTTATTACAGATAAAAAAACACGCCACGCTGAATAAAAAGCTTGTTATGAGGTATGCGGATGAACTGCTTCAAAATTGTGTCCGTTTAAACATAACCTTATAATCGTTTCATACGCGCCATATAAAATCCATCATAACCTGATGATGGCCTGATGATATGTTCTTCCTCCAAAACAAAATCCTTATGAGATTCGAGGAAAGATTGTATCTGTAATTCGTTTTCAGAAGGTAATATAGAGCAGGTAGCATAAACCATTTTCCCATTTGGCTTCACCATAATGCTGTAGCTCTCAAGGATATCCCTTTGTTTTTGTTTAACATCTTCAATAAAGGCCTGATCCAGTTTCCATTTGGCATCCGGATTACGGCGCAATACACCTAAACCACTGCAGGGCACATCCAATAATAAGCGATCTGCGGTATCACGTAATCGTTTTATTACTTTAGTTGAATTAATAAGCCGGGTTTCAATAATATGTGCGCCATTCCGTCGCGATCGTTTAGTTAACTCGTTCAATTTATGTTCTTCAATATCCATACTTATTATTTTGCCACGATTCTGCATAAGTGCTGCCAGGTGTAAACTTTTACCACCACCTCCGGCACATGCATCGATTACGCGCATTCCCGGAGTAACTTCAAGAAAAGGTGCAACCAGTTGCGATGAGGCATCCTGCACTTCGAATAATCCCTCTTTGAATAGCTCTGTTTGAAACACATTCAAACGTTTAGAAATACATAAAGCATCCGGATAACCATCGATGCCAAAGCAATCTATTTCTGATTGCTTCAGGTACTCCATAAGCTGTGATTTATTTGTTTTTAGGGTATTTACGCGTATAATCAGTTTTGCCTGATCATTCAATGCGTTGATTTCGGTTGCCCAGGATTTACCTAATTCTTTGCTTCCGATTTCGTGAAGCCAATCGGGGATAGAAGCTTTAACAGGAAGTGGTAATGTATCATCGTAGTATCGCTCTTTGAGGGTATTGTAATTCAAATCATTGAACAGTAACCATTGTGGTAATTCATATTCATCTTGTAATAAGAGGTAGGCACTTATTGCTTTTCGGAAAAGGCTTTTATCGCGGATTAGTTGTGCGGCATATTCGTAACGTCGCCACCATCTGATGAGGTCGTATGTGGCACTTGCAATTAATTTTCTGTCGCGGGCGCCCCATTGTTTGTTGTTTTTGAAAACCTGCTCCAGTATGCGGTCTCCATAACGATTACGTTCAATAACTTCCTGAAGAATCTGTTCAATGGCCAATATGATATTATTATGTAGTCGTTTTTTCAATCAACAAGTCGGTATTTTGCGAAAGTAATTGATTAATGCCTTATACTAACCTGAATATGCGTCTGGTAATACTGCTTTTATTAGTTATGCTATGTTCGATCTCCTGCGATTTTCTGTTTCGTAATACATCCGAGGCGGACAAAATAGATCAATCACTTATTGATCCCTATGATATGAATTCCAACTATCTGGACTCCATAAAATTACACGAGTACACAAGACAGTATCCATTTCTTCAGATGTATCATCCTGAAATTCAAAAATTTTATTCTCGTCGTAATTACCAGTGTGTTTGGTTTAATAATCTGGGTTTAATAGAGCAGGGGTCTTTATTTATTAATCTGATGCAGAGCTCAAAGCTCGAATTAACCGACAGCATTAATGGCCTGAGTCAGATAGTTTTATTTCATAATCAAATTGTCAATGATTCTATAACCGGAAATGAGGTTCGGCTCTTGGATGTTTTACTCACTAATGCTTTTCTTGAATATGCCGATAAAAAGTGGATTGGTTTGAGAGACAGCTCCGTGAAGGAACTTGGCTGGTATATCAAACGAAAGCGCCTGGTATCTATTGAACTTTTAGACTCGATTACGGCTAACCCATCATTCTTTTCCTACTATAAACCCTTAAACAAGCAATACGAGTTACTCCGACAATATCTGGTGCGATTAAAAACGATTGAAGTATCGGGAGGATTACCATACATTGATACGTTACAAAAAGCATATCGTAAAGGAGATACCGGACTTGTTATTAAGAACATCAGGGTTTGGCTCTATCGCAGTGGTTTTTTGATGGAGCATGATTCAACGAATAATCGGTTTGACGATGCCCTATTTCAATCCGTTAAATTGGCACAGCATTGCATGGGCTTAAAGGAAGATGGCGTGGTAGGAAAGTCTCTGATAAAACAAATGAATGTCAGCCTCAATCAGCGTATGCAACAGATTCTTATCAATCTGGAGCGACTGCGTTGGGTTGAAGATTCTGATACCGGCAAGCATATAGTTATAAATATTCCACGCTACAAACTATATGCGTATCACAACGATACCTTAGACTGGGAGTGTAATGTAGTTGTTGGCACGACAAGAACGAAGACCAGTATTTTTAACGGAAATATCAGGTACGTAGTACTCAATCCATATTGGAATGTGCCAAATAGTATTCTATTTAATGAAATAATACCGGCATATCGTAAAGACAAAAACTATTTTGTAAAACATAATATGGAAGTATTATTAGGCAAGTCTTCTGTAAATCCTGCTGATATAAAATGGTCGGATTTTAACGAAAAAAATTGCCCATACATGGTTAGGCAACTTCCGGGAAAAGACAATCCACTTGGAGTAGTTAAATTTCTTTTTCCCAATACCTACAACATATACCTTCACGACTCACCGGCCAAGCAATATTTTGATAGACAGAACAGAACCTTCAGTCATGGATGTATTCGAGTTGGAGAACCGCTTGTGTTGATGCAATGGGTATTACAAGACGAAAAGCAAATTACACCCGATCGTATTCAGTCAATATTTGAAACCGGAAAAGAGACCTATCTTAATCTTAAACAAGGCATTCCCGTAACTATCGCTTATTATACTGCATGGATTGATGAACTCGGATATATCAATTACACGGATGATGTATATAAACTGGACGAGGCTATGAAAAATATATTGTTTCTGGATGGCGTTAAGCCCGTTCGGTAGCAGTTTCTCCTCGGCGAATCAGTTCAAAAGCGGAAATGAAAATAGCAGTGAATATTAAGTCACTGACCAGGGATGACTGAAAGAAGGGTAGTGCGGCCATATAGGACTGTATCTGGCCGTCCCAGTTTTGAGCGTATAGTTCAGGCCCGTACCAGATAACAAGATTAGTAACCAGGTAAAATAGAACGGAACTGATTATAGAACCGGCAAGTATGTGTGCCACTTGTTTCCCGGAAACATAGATCCCTATCAATGTGGCCATCGATAGAGCTACATAAACTACAAGCATCCCATCGTGCAAACCAATTATCAGGTCGCTGATGAACATTGCACTCAAGGGTATGATAAATGAAAAACGTTTATCGTGATAGGCATAACCGGCGAACAATGCCATAGCAGTTATGGGTGAAAAGTTCCACATCTGGAGTTTATTGAAAATGATACGCAGTAATACAGCAGATAAAACCAGTATGGTGGCAACGATAACGTTTTTGTTGAGTTTTTTCATGTTTTGTGAAGTATTCAAAGTGCTAAAGTAGTTAAAGATTGAAAATTAGAATACAGATATTAATACCGTATATACGTGGCGCACATCTTTACACCATATCTTCTTAAAACATAGTTTATCTATCAGCAAATAATACATAAATTTATGGGCAATAAAGGATTATGAATACAAAAACACTTTTGCAGATTGTTATTTTGTTTTTTGCCTCGCTATCCTATACAATTGCTCAGATTATTCCGGTGGAGTATCAGGGCCAGGTGACCTTATCTAATGGGAATCCGGTAAGTGGAGTTCCTGTGCTGGTTTCCGGAGATATGGGTACAACGTTTCAGGCGGCCGGTTTTACAAATGTATCCGGGTACTATTCCGGCGTATTGAACGTTGCTCAAGCGTCAACGTATTTTTTAGCTCAGATTATTGGATGCAACAACAACTATGTAACAACGGTTTTTAACTGGAATGGTGCCGATACATCCGTTTTGTTCTCGCCTTTGGTTTATTGTAATACAGTTAGTGATACGTTTTCCTTGTGTATTAATGCATTTGTTACCGATACCAATTCATTGAATGCAAACACCTATGCCATTTATCTTATTCAATCAGCAACAACAGCAAGTGGTGATAGTCTCTACCTGGTGAATACCGATACCATCAATGCCGGAACATTTGCCTGTTTTGACAATCTGGTGGGTACATTTTATGCAAAGGCAATGATGTTGCCCGGTTCATCCGACTATGGCAGTTATGTGCCTACTTATCAGAGCAATGCCTTTTTGTGGGGTAATGCCTCGGCATTGAATAGTAACAGTCAGTCTTATCAGAATATCAACATGATACCCGGAACACCTGCAAACGGACCCGGATTTATAGGAGGACTTGTTACACAGGGAGCAAACAGACTGGAGTCTGAAAACGCAGTTGGTGACCCAATTCCCGGAGTCGATATTATCCTCACTAATTCATCTGGTCTCGCCGTTAAACACGTCCAAACTGATCAGAATGGAATGTACAGTTTCAGTAATCTCGAATATGGGCTCTATCAATTATGTGCGGATGTGTTAAATAAACCTTGCATAGCGCCTATAGTTGTAAATATTGCTGCCGGCCAGGATTCGGTAACCAATACACAATTTAGTGTGGGCGCAGATGCAGTTTTCGGATGGTTTACAAATAGCCCTGTTGTTGCTGGCCAAGTCCCCATAATTCGCTTTATCGAGAATCCGGTTCATCAGGCTGTGCGATTATACAATTCATCTTCTCAGCTTATTACTGCTGAAATCACAATCACCGATATAACCGGAAGAGTATACCATAATCAGGTTTATGAATTAAACAGGGAACTAACAATCAACGCTGAACCTTTGTCAAGTGGCTTGTACTTGATACGTTGTAAAGTGGCGGGAGAATATCAGCACTTCAAGTTTGTAAAACAATAATCGAATACGGTTAAGTTGTCTATAAATATTATGGACTAACAACGTTTATGCTTACGAGTGCATAAAAGGTGTTACCTATTGTATTTATCATAGCATAAGGTTGATTGCCAAAGAAACCTCTGAAAAATTCATTTCCGCCGCTAACGTCATCAACATTAAATCCATAATTATAGCGAAACCCGGTTTGTACACTCAGCCAGATAAACTGATACAAAGAGAATTCATACATAGCCCTAAAACGAAGTTCACTACGTCGGATTTCGAGATTATCAAAATCACTGGGTAAGGTGTTTCGTGAATTTATTTTATAGCTGTTGCCTTCCAGTTCGTAACCTACGAAAAACATATTTCTTGAATTTATAGTCCGACGAACGTGTGCCCGGGCCGGAAATAATACTTCAGTCCCCCACTTGCGATTCAATGAGGTCCAGTTCCAAAGAATTATGGGGATATAATTCATTTCTCCTACACGGTAGGTTCGTGAAAGCCCTACACCAAACATCCTCCGGTCACCGGTTTTCCATCCGAAAATCGCCGCTCCGCTGTATCGGAGCAATCGTAATGAAGGTATGGTGTTGAATCCGTAGTCGCCATTTAAATCGGCTGAGGCCTGCGCTATGATGAAATTACGTTCGTTGAGGGGTTTGAAAATTGTAGTATTCAGTCCTGTACTTCGTAGTCCGTTTCGGCTAAGATTTGTAGATAACAGATTGTCCGTTGGGGTATTGTCGATTTGATAGCGCTGTTCAAGATAATTAGCGCCTAGCTGCACAATGATATTATTGCGTGATATCACGGGTATATTGGCCATTAACCTCAAACCTTGAGAATAATTTGTGCGCACAGTTGTTGGCGCATACGTACCGATCGTATCTGAATTTATTGCATAGCCACCCTGAAAATCATATCCTATGCTGATTAGTTTCTGTGGACTCAGATCAAAAATTTTAGATGTACAGAAACGTTTTGCGTTTCCGTCGGCAAAACTTAAGTTGTCATAATTTTCTTCTTCTTCGGGTATTAATGTTGTGCTGTCGGTGATTTGTGCAGATGCAGTAAAGCAGATCAGCAATAAGAGAATTAAAGCAGTGAACTTCATGTTAATTAGATTTTATCTCTTGCTTCGCTATTTCGAGGCGTTTCCATACATCGGTTCTTCCTAAGGCCGAAACCCCAATATAGCCCCTGATATCGAGGGTATTTTTATCCTTCATTTTAATGGTACAATTGTATGTACTGCCATTTTCAGGGTCGTAAATAGTACCGTCTTCCCATAATGCTTTACTCTTAAATTCAAAGTCTTTAAGTAAACGATATCCTTTTAAGGGCACGGTTCGCATGCTTTCATCCGGATTATTCTTATCTACTTTAGGTTGTTTGTTCACCGGATCAAGGGGTTCCTTGAGCCATACTATTTTACCATAGTACTTATTTCCGATTTTTTCAATTTTTACGCGAGCCTTGCCACTGCTGGGTTCCCAGATGCCAATCAAATCATCTCCATTATCCTGGGCCTTACAAAAGAGGATACTGCAAATGAGCAGAGTAGTTAAAGCAAAAAACTTGTTTATCATAGTATTTATTTTTTAATGGTTACTTCAAAGGTTAGTGATGCCTTAAACCGAATAGGTGTTTCCAGATCTTTTTTTACATTGACATCGGCTATCAGATAAATGGAGGGCTGTTTGAAAGCCTCTGCCGCATCGGCTTCTTCAGCAAGCGTCATGTTTAATTGATCAAGACCGGTTGGTACAGGATTTACAACGGCAAACTGTGCCATTTCAGTTTTATCGGAACTGATTTGTAATACAATACTGTTTACATTGTCGAAATGAGAAGTGTCTGTTGTTTGCAGAGAGGCTTTTACCAGTTTCACTTTTTTAATCTGATCTTCGGTTAATTGATTCAATCCGGCAGCGGATGCCAGTTCGAGCGCGTGTTTATTTTGAAGCGTGTTGGATCCTTCAAATACCATATCATCAGATACAAATTCCAGATCTTTGATTTCATACGTTATCACCACTTTCTCGCGCATACAACTGACGAGAAACAGGCAAACAATCAGTATAGGAATAAACCGGTGTGTTTTTTTAATCATAGTTAGTGATTTTAATCTACGGGTTAAAGTAAGGAGTTCAATTTAATATTTTTAGAATACTAATCAACATTCATATTGTATAGACCGGCACAAGGATTTGATTTCGTCTACGGAGTTGAAACTGTGCAGTATGACCCGAAGTCGCTCTGTTCCCTCGGGTACGGTTGGCGATAGGATTGGTCTAATGTCGAACCCATTCTTTTGCAAAATCTGAGCCAAACGAATAGCGTTTGAGTTGCCCGGGATAGGTACGGCCTTTATGGGCGTTGGTGTTGTGCAATTCATCAATTCATTATAGACTGAAATGGAGTTACTTAATGTATAACGTGATTCATCTGCCGCAAACATATACTCCAGACAGGTACGCAACATCAATATTTCCAGGGGAGGTAGAGCCGTTGAATAGATAAAGGGACGTGAGAAGTTTATCAGATATTCTATCAAATCTCTGGAGCCTAAGATGCAGGCACCATGAAATCCGGCCGCTTTACCAAATGTGTGTATGCGTGCAAACACATCCTCTCTTAAGCCAAGCTCATCTACAAGGCCCTTTCCCGAAGTGCCTCGAATACCGAGTGCGTGCGCCTCATCTACAATTAACGAGGCCTGATATTTTTTACATATAGCCGCTATGGACCGTAAATCGGCGATATCTCCATCCATCGAGTACACGGACTCTACAACGACATAAGTTAGTCCCTTGGATTGCCTGAGTTTCGCTTCAAGATCGTCAATTTGATTATGGGCAAACTTGAATCGGTTGGCATAACTCAGACGCATACCATCGATGATACTTGCATGAACCAACTCATCGCTAATTAAGGTATCATGCCGCTGTGCGATGCACGACAACAAACCCACATTAGCATCATAGCCTGAGTTGAAAAGTAAACCGGCTTCGGCATTATGAATACCGGCATACCATCGTTCAAATGATTCAGCCTCAGGACTATTACCACTCAATAATCGGGAACCGGTACTCCCGTTATTTACCGTTGCTTGCTCATGCAATTTCAAATAATGTGCGTGCAGTTCACGATGTCTTGCGATACCGAGGTAGTCGTTCGAAGTAAAATCGATGCCTGTTACTAATGTTCTTAATGAACGGAGTAATTGGTTTTCTCGGCGTTCATTCAACTTTTCTCTTAAATACGTGACCACAGGGTTATCCCTCATAGTCATCACAGTTGAGCGTGTTCGGAATGATTATGTGTTATCACATCTTTAAAGGGCTTACGTGCTGTGAGTCCGAGAAGTTCAAACATATTCATGTCCTCCTCAAAGGATGGGTTGTCGGTTGTCAATAACTTATCACCTGCGAATATAGAATTTGCTCCGGCCATAAAACAAAGAGCCTGTTCTGCCATGCTCATCTCTCGGCGGCCGGCAGATAATCGCACGACTGATTTGGGTAGCACCAAGCGCGTTGTAGCAATCATTCGAACCATATCGTGAAAAGGAACGCGTGGTTGGTTTTCCAGTGGTGTTCCCTGTACCGGCACTAATGCATTAATGGGAACCGATTCCGGATGCTTGGGCAGATTAGCTAATAGGAGCAGCATGTTGATTCGGTCACTGTCTTTTTCGCCTAATCCTACAATGCCGCCACTGCATATCGTCAGATTTGCCTTACGCACATGATCCAGTGTTTTTAATCGGTCATCAATTGTTCGCGTGGTTATAATCTCACCATAATGCTCACTGCTGGTATCGATGTTATGATTATAGGCATACAAGCCGGCCTCAGCCAAACGTTGCGCCTGTTCGTAGGTAAGCATACCCAGCGTACAGCATACTTCCATACCAATATCATTAATACCTCTGACCATATCCAGCACGCGATCAAAATCACGATTATCTCTGACTTCACGCCATGCCGCACCAAGACACATTCTTGACACGCCGGCTTCTTTAGCCTGTTTTGCCGTTGCTAGCACTTCCTCCTGTTTTAAGAGGGCGTGCACATCTATCTCGGTGTGATAACGCGCGGCTTGAGGACAGTAGGCACAATCTTCAGGACAGCCTCCTGATTTAATATTTACCAAACTACTAATTTGCACCTCTGCATAATTCTTATGCTCACGATGCACAGTGGCGGCCTCATAAATAAGGTCGAGCAATGGCTTATGATAGATGGCGGCAATTTCATCAAAGGTCCAGTTGTTACGTACGATACTCATACGTGCAAACCTAATATAAGTATATCGAATACAGAAAAGTTAACGGGGTTAGGGCAGTTCTTTTTGCATTAAACCTTCAATGAGCTTATGCATATGAAAAGGCTTAACGGTACGCCAGTCCACTTCATTCAACTGATTGCCAAATTTTACATAATGGTGGATTCTTGCCGTTTTCATTTCGTCAAGCACATGTTGATGAAAGTTTACAAAAGCAATATAGCCGTTATGCTCATTAATATCGTCATACCATTCTTCATAATAGCAATCATCGCTGGCATGAAAATTCAGTACATGTTCACCGATGACAATAAACTTAGAGATGCCAGCATTCATCATTGGGTTGATAATATCTGTTTTTAAAAACATGATATCATTTCCAATAGCATCATTCCACTCACCAATCATTTCAATGATGACATATCCTTTTTCGTAGTCTGCAAAGAGCACCTTGATGTAAAGAGTAGATGAGCCGAATTCATCCCATTGAGGATGGATATAGAAGTTATATATCGTATTACTGAACTCGAATTCGCTATAGGTTCGGCCATAAAATGGTGAGTGTTCATCGTCTTCAGAACTGTAATAGTCGCGCCAGAGGTAATATGGTTCTATGGTATGCACGGGAATACGGGTACAAAATTACAGATGCTCTGGCAAATCAATTACAAAATATTAAATGTTTCATATGTGAGATAACATCGATGATTTCGTTTGTGAAAACTTATATTTGATAGACAAAATTGAACGAATGAAACCTGGTTTAATTCTTTTGCTACTATGCACGTTGTTCATAGCCTGTAAACCCGATCAATCGGATACACAAGGTGTATCTGATTTGATTATTAAAGTCAATAATAGTGTGGGAAATCAGGCGGTTCAATATGGTCAAATGATTTATATGAATAATGCCGGTAATAAGTACAAAGTGAATCTACTTAAATATTACCTCTCTAACTTCGTGTTCACCCAAGAAGATGGTTCACAATTCAGAGCTTCTAATTACGAATTAATTGATGCATTTGATTCTACGACCTGTTATCTACAGTTTAAAAACGTGCCTCAAGGTAAATACACGTCCCTGCAATTCAGTGTAGGTATTGACTCTATGCGTAACCATACCGGTTTGCAGGAAGATGACCTGGATCCCTTACACGGCATGATTTGGACATGGAATACCGGATATATTTTCTTTAAACATGAAGGGCAGTTTTTAGATGCTAATATGTCACCTCAACAACTACTGTATCATTTTGGAACGGACAAAGCATACACGCAGATTCAATTAGCGCTTCCATCCGTCGATGTACGTGATGCCAGCAAAACACTCCATATTGACTTTGATTTAAATGCTTTGTATAATACACCCAATGAAATCAACTTTATCGATAATAACATTCACGAAAGTTTATCTGCTGATGATAGCAAATGGATGAAAGAGATGCAGGACAATTTCAAACAATCCTTCAGTTTTATAAAAGTTGAATAGATGAAGAATTTTTTCAGGTATTGCGCTATTGGTATTTTGATGGTATCATCCTGTAAGGTCGATCCATCGATTGATCCTGAGTTATTGCCTCATACGCATTCCCACGATTTATCGATACCGGAGGGATTGCCCGATATGATTATTCCAACAAACAATCCATTGACCGAGGAGGGCATAGCCCTTGGTCGTAAATTGTTTTATGACCCTATTTTATCTAAGGATGGCACTATTTCCTGTGCTTCCTGTCACAGACAATCTTTTGCATTTTCTGACACTTCCATTCAGTTTAGTTTGGGTATTGATGGCCTTGAGGGTACACGAAATGCAATGCCCTTGTTTAATTTGGGTTATCAGAAAAAATTCTTTTGGGATGGAGGAGCCGCCTCGCTGGAGGATCAGGTCATTGCCCCGATTCAAAATCCGGTAGAAATGCATGAAACATTGTCCGGTGTTCTCAGCAAACTGCAATCACATCCCGAATATCCGGCTTTATTTCAAAAAGCATTTGCATCCTCTCAGATCACCACCACCATGTTAATGAAGGCTATTGCTCAGTTTGAGCGAACCATGATTTCCGGTAACAGTAAATTTGATCAGTACCTAAGAGGCCAAGCCACACTCAGCCAACAGGAACAACTCGGTATGAATCTGTATATGCAGGAGGATAAGGGGGATTGTTTTCACTGTCATACCCTTGGTAGTACTTTTAGCGACTTTGAATTCAGGAATAATGGGTTGGATGCTGTACCGGTTGATCCGGGTCGTTACCTTGTCACGTTAAATGAATCTGATAGGGGTAAATTTAAAACCCCGTCGCTTCGAAATATTGAGGTTACAGCTCCATATATGCACGACGGACGATTCAGTACACTTCAAGAGGTCTTGAATCACTATAACTCCGGATTTATTGTAAATGAGCTTACGGATCCCAATCTCGCCATACTCTCCAAGAACCGGATGACACAACAAGAGATGGATGCTATTATAGCATTTCTTAAAACACTCACAGACTACGAGTTTCTTACTAATCCCCGATTTTCTAAACCCTGAACCGGTATCATCTATATGCTTGAATTCATAATCTCAGGTCGTAAACATCAAATGAATCAATTTATGAAAGCACTATTTCCTGTAATCGGTTTGGTTTTTATATCAATGCTGAGCACAGCACAAATCAGTAAAAAATCCTTTCTCATGCAACCGGCGGGGGTAAGCACTCCAGCCAATGTTTCAGCAGATTGGAATCCGGTATTGCTTAATCTCGAAATGCCTGAGCCTGATGGTGGCGCTGATGAACTGATCAAGGAAAGGGCGAGAGAACTGGCCGACTCCCTTTACGGATCGGTAACCCACGAAAAAAAATCACAGAGTAATCGATCTATATCAAAACCGATTATGGGTAATAATTTCTACGGCAACCCTTACAACTACTCTGTACCTAATGACAATGATGTGGCAGTTTCCAACGACAATAAGGTGGTATCGGTAATTAATTCATCACTTCGCATTTATGACTTGAATCTTGATACCGCCTATCCTGCAATTTCATTATTTACTTTTTTTGGCGCACTGGGATTACCCAACGAGCATTTCGATCCCAAGGTTATATACGACCCGCAAGCCGATCGATTTATTCTTATGTGTTTGAATGGCTTCACAGATTCCACTTCAAATATCGCTATTGCCTTTTCTCAGACCCCGGACCCAAGACAAAACTGGTCGCTTTATACGATCACCGGTAATCCCTATAATGATACTCTTTGGACGGATTATCCTATGATAAGCATAACCGAACAACATGCATATATCACGGTGAATCTGTTGAAGAATGATGAATCGTGGCAGACAGGTTTTGTGCGCACGATTGTATGGCAGCTCGATAAATCAGATGCATACAGTGGGGCACCATTGAACAGCACCTTATACGGCAACTTTGATTTTAATAACAGGAATATTCGTAATATGTGTCCGGTCAGAAACGGAAATGAATTATTCAGCGGCACGATGTATTTTCTTTCCAACAGAAATTTTGCGGTGAGCAGTGATTCCATCTTTTTAATTTCTATGCCTGATGTACTGAATGCAGATACGTCAATGATTGACGTATCACTGCTACGTGCAAGCACGGCATATCATGTTCCACCGGATGCCAAACAAACGGCACCACGTATTCTGCAAACCAATGATGCCCGTATTCTTGGTGCGTTTAAACATAATAACCGAATTCAGTTTGTTTCCAATACCAGAGATACCGTGCTAAACAAGGCCGCCTGTTACCACGGTGTTATTGATTTGATGTCAGCTAATCCTGAGTTTCCGGCATACATCATTACTAACGATACCGTAGAGTATGGATATCCTAACATTGCTTATGCCGGTACTAATAATGATGATCATACTGCCATTATAGGTATTAATTATACTGCGGCAGATATTTTTCCTGCCTGCGGCGCAATCAGCACCGATGCAATAGGAAATTACTCTGATTTATTGACTATTCGAAAAGGAGATAATTACATTAGTGTACTCTCCGGAGGTAATCAGCGATGGGGCGATTATAGCGGGGCACAAAGAAAGTATAATCAGAATGGCGTGGTGTGGTTGGCGCTTACGTATGGTAGCCAATCCAAGAAGCCGAATACCTGGATTGCTGAACTGAGCTTACAACCTTTTTCGGGAGTGGCTGATGAACGGCACACCATTAATGAACAAGTTGTTTATCCCAGCCCTGCACAACAGACTATTTTTTGCTCATTTCGTGTTCAGCAAGAAGCCTCACTCAATTTTAGAATAGTTGATCTGAATGGTCGTTTTGTTCAGGACATTTTCAATGAACGGGCATTACCGGGTTTGAATACTTTTTCCTTTAATACCGCCTCATTACAAAACGGCAACTCCATACTTGTTATTATGAATGCATATGGTAGTCCTTTAATAGCTACTCCTTCTACCATACAGAAATAGCTATTTCATATAGGTAAGCGGAGTGCAAATTATTTAGTATTTAGTTGCTGTAACAACTCCTCTTTAGAAGTAAAGCCAACCTTACTCCAGGCGAGTTGATTGTTTTGATAAAGTTGTAAGACGGGCAGTGCATCGATTCCTAATTCTTTGAGAAGAGTCGTATGTTCATCGGCATTAATGCGGATGATACTAACAGAATCGCTCATCGATACACTAAGTTCATCGATATAGGGTTTCATCTTCTTGCAAGGCGCACACCAGTCAGCATAAAAATTAATAAGTACACGTTTGTCTGAAACCAGTAATTTGTTAAAATCATCACGACTCATACTTTCGGTTAGTTTGGATTCATTTGTAACTTCAGGAAGGCCTGACGCACGCCATTTCATGATCCCCCCTTGTAATTCATACACCTCCTTAAAACCTTCCAAACGCATTTTTGAAGCGGCCGACGAACTACGTCCTCCACTCAGGCAATAAACAAATACCGGTTTGTTTTTATCAATCATCGATATGTTCGTCATAAAATCATCACTGTTCCAGTTAATATTTATTGCATTCGGTAAATGACCTTTAACAAATTCTTCCTCGGTTCGCACATCAATAACAGATGCTTCGGGCATTTTTGAAATTTTATCAGAAAAAGCCCGGGCTTCGAGGCTCATGTTGCCTGAATTTGACTGGCCATTACTGCAACTGTAATAAAATAAGATAGCAAGTAAGGTTAAGTATCTGAATTGGAAAAGAGATTTCATAAACGATTTATTTGGTGCTACAAAGGTACTATGCCGGTTTAAATTCATTCGCGGCATTGAGTAATGCCTTGTGTGCCGAATAAACCTCGCGATAAATATTAAGTAGGGATGAAACTTCAATTTCAGAGATATGCCCCTGATGCAACAGATTTAAAGCACGCTGCACCATATGGTCGTATCTGGATTTATTTGTTTCTTCTTCTTTAGTAGAACCAGCCGGATCCGTCTTAAAATTTTTCTCTATTGATGCAGTAAAGAGGTCTTCACTATCCTGTAATAATTGGTATTCTCTATATAAGTAATCATTAGAGGATGTTTTTAATTCAATAATATTATGCCGTATATCCTTAATGTTTTTTGCCGCACGTAGAATATTTTTTGCAATATCGATTGCATCGATCACCCGGGAGGCATAGTCCTGATCATCAGTATGAGAAGTCGCTTCTATACAAAATTTCATTAGCTCACCGTGGAGTAGTTTTAACCGATCATAATGTTCTTCATAAGTAGCTTTGTTTGTGCCTCGTATCGAATCAAATAATGATAGCTGTCGTTCCTCCGTTTCAAGATCAAATGTCTTGCGGTGTAAGATTATAGTCTCATTGAGAAAATAATTTAACTCTTTTTGCAGCATACTCATTGCCCCATCACTTTCTTCAGGATTTACTTTGTGCAGATACTTTGTTACTACTTCGTTATCGTTTGTTTTAATGCTTAGTTGAAGCCAATCAACAAAACGATTGGAGAAAGGATAAAACGAAATAATAGCAACCAGATTAATGCCGCTTTGGAATAGCACCAGTGCAATGAGGGGATCGCTAACTTGGAGCTTTATTGTGATCCAATGCGTCAGGGGATAAAGCAGTACAGAAGAAATCAAGAGCGTATAACTATTAAAATAAAAATTTCCATAAGCTAAACGTTTCTTATCTGTTTTTCCGGTATATCCGCTAATGATTACTTTAATGGTAGTACCCAGTTCGGAGCCGATAATTAATCCGGCGGCATGCATAAACTCAAAACTACCGGCGTATAGTGCAGTAAGTACGATAGCCATCATAGCAGAACTACTTTGCACCAGAGCCGTTAGTATAAAACCAATAGGTATAAATAGATACGGGGATAATTGTTTTATAGTATTAAAATCAAAATAATTAACAACAATAACCGCACTTGATTTCATCCATTCAATACCGATAAAAATCAGCGAGAATCCGAATGTAAGGGACAGTATTTTTTTTGCAATACGATTTCGTGGAATAAGGAAACCCAATAGTGAAAGCCCGAGAATGGGATAGGTAATGTATTCCAGATTCAATTTAAATCCCAATAATGCGATGAACCAGCTACTGAGCGTTGATCCAAGATTGGCGCCCATGACTACATGAAAAGCCTGCTTCACACTTAAAATGCCGGCACCGACAAATGAGAGTACCGTTAAGTTAACTACAGAACTGCTTTGAAGTAGGGCAGTAATAATAAGTCCACCGCCTATCGCTTTTATTTTGGATGCTGTTTGTTTCTCGAGAAATTTTTTGAAGGGTCTGCCTGCCAGATGATTTAAAGCATCCTCAAATTGACTCAGCGCAAAGATGAATACCGCCAATCCACCCAGAAAATGCCACATAGTCAACGCATCCATGCTGAATTACTTTTTTAACAGCACTCCGGCCATGAGCAGAATCCATCCTAATATAAAAAATATACCGCCTGCTGGTGTAATCAGAAAGAACCATTTTGGATAACTGATTTGCATGAGTTCCCGTGTAGCTGTAAGATAAAGAGAACCCGAAAAAAATAAAATACCGGTAACAAAGGATACAAAGGCATAAGGTATCCGGTGTTTGCTATGAATAAATTGAAGCAGTATTCCGGTAATCAAAATAGCAAATGCATGATACATCTGATAACGCACCCCGGTATCAAAGCTATAGAACTGATCATCGGTTAGGTGGGGTTTTAGGTTATGTGAACCCATAGCACCAATAATTACTGCCGTGCAGGCGAAAAAAGCGCCTGTCAAAAATATAGTTCGTTGAAGAGGTTGATTTGTGGAAAGCATGGTCCGTTATTCTATGACTGTGAAATTAGTTTTGCTCATTGACATTAAATAATTGAATAAAAGAAATATTTTCATAGTAAGTTTTATTATTGGGGTTATAGCCGTTGCTATTTACTTCTATGATATCATTTATTTGATCTCCGGTAAGGATATCCGATTCAGAGCAGTACCGGTGCATACAGCCTTTTTTACTGATTTGAGTCAGTGGGAGCAGATACAACAGCATGCTACAGAGGCCGGCTATTCCGAAACGATATCGAGGTTAAACATACTGCTAAAGGTTAAGGAAACGGAACAATTACTCTTACAGTTGAAGGAACAAGATAATCTGATCTTGTCAGATCTTAAATCAGGACATCTCATTTTCTCCTATCACGTCACAAAACCGGGTTATCTGGAATCTCTGATGATTCTTGAACTGGATCAGGCCGATGAATCCATACTAAAGGATATGATGGAGAATCAAACTAAATTCCGAACCGATAAACGTATGGTTCGTAGTGAGCCCGTATGGGATATCAGTATGGGTGATGCTACGATGCGATGGACCATCACTCAATCCCATGGCCTGCTATTGATGAGTAAGGATCCGGCACTGGTTGAAGATGGACTCTTACAATTGAAGGATAACATCTCGGTATTTAAAGATGGCACCTTCAAAGCACTTGATAATAGTAACAAGGCATATGTTAATGTTTATTATCATCTAACTAATATGAGTTCAGCCGCACAAGCTTATGCAGATAAAGCGGCATATATCTATTGTCAATCATTAAGTCGCTTTGCTGACTGGATGGCACTTAACCTTACTTTATCCAATAAGGGTGTTGCCCTGAATGGATATTGTACAACCAGCCAAAAGGAGCTTCGACTGCTGAACGACTATTCTTTCGACAACATACAAAAAAACCAGGCTCTATATCAGAAGCCGGATAATACGGCCCTGCTTCTGAGTGCAGTTATACATCAACCAGACGCAAATGAAAAACCTGATACGATCCCTCTATTGAAGTCGAAGAATTATAAAAAGTTTATGGCTCCCTGGTTTGATGAGGAGGCATCGTATATTTTGACAGAGCCAGTGGGGAAACAATATGATGCTTATAGTTTACTATTCCTTAAATCAAAATTGAACAGCAATCCGTTAAATGCATTAAAGCCTTTAATGCTGGCAACTGACGATCAGGGTAATACACTTCCTCAGAATTATAAGGGATATCGAATTGGTAAATTAAATAAGGCCGGCTGGTATAGTATGATTCTGCCTAATCCATTTGTAGAGTTTACATCACCTTATGTAGTAATTACCAAAGATTATGTCGTGCTTGCTGAATCTTTAACACAAATTAAATTATACATTGAACGGTTAATTGATAATAAAACGCTCGATAAAACCCTTACTGTTGATATAGACTCTAAATGGCAAAATAATTCCAACTACACGGTTTATTCGTCATTGCCTTTACTGAATGATTTTGTAAGTAATAGTCTCGGTCGCGATTATGCTGATGCCTTTATGTCGGAGTATAATTTGTTTTCTGCGTGGTCCCCGCTGTTGCTGAATTTCAAGTTTGAGTCGAAAGGTTTATTTCAGGTGACTGGTGTCTTATTATCTAATCCTAAATCCACGGAAGTTCATTCAGCCTATTTATGGAAAACCGAGTTGGATACCACGGCCATCTCATCGGCATATGTTGTATGGGATGAGGTGCAGCGAGAAAAGCGCATACTGGTTCAGGATGCCGCGCTCAATCTGTATATGTTTAACCGTGCCGGAGATGTATTATGGAGAAATAAACTTGAAGCACCATTAACGGGCGGCATTTCTAATATTGACTTTTATAATAGCAATAAGAAACAAATAGTTTTTGCAACAGAGAATAAGATTTATGTAATGGATGATCAAGGCAATCATCTGCCTAATTTCCCCATTACCATTCCGTCAAGAGCAATTGTCCCGTTGAGTGTGATTGATCCTGATGGAAACAACAACTACCTCTACTTCGTTGGTTGTGAAAATGGCTATGTGTATGGCTATGAGAAGGGTGGACGTCCGCTGAGTGGATGGAATCCTAATCCGGATGGAAAAAATGTAACCCTTCCTGTTTCATATTTCCGGCATAATGGGAAAGAATTTTTCATGCTCACGACTAACTACGGAGCCCTACGTTTTTATTCCCGAAATGGTACGCCATTATATGAAGAGCTAACCACAGGGGCTATGCTGAAGCGTCCGTTCATCAGTATTCCGGGAAAAGGTTATGTTACTGCTGATGCCTTTGGCGACACCTATTTCCTGAATTATGAAGGTAAAATCAACAAAGGCAATTCACCGATGGATGACTGCACCGATGCCATCATCACAATGTTCACTTCAAAGGATTTTGCTGATTTAATCTGCGTGAACACCGGGCGGATCGCTGTTTATCGATACGACTCCAGCGAGGTACTGTCTTATTCGTTTAAAAATGCATTAACATCACCAAAATGTAATGTACTTACCGGCAGTGAATCTCAACGTTGTATTCTGATTGAAGATCAGGATAACATATTACCGATTAGCACAACAGGAAAATCGGCGAGACATTTTCCTAAAAAGGGGAAAGGATTGTTTGCCATTACTGATTTATACAATAATGGTCGCGATGTTCTTGTTGGATTTACTGACCAGCAGACCCTCATTGCCTATCCGATTGATTGGGAAGATTGATTAGGAATTCTTGAAAGGGTGTCTATCCTTAAGGTTGAGTTCAGTGGTATGCTGAAAACGCGCTTTAAGTTTTGTGTAAATCCATTTAGATAGCGATGAGCTGAAAGAAATATAACTTTTAAATGCAACGGGTTCAGCCCCCACAACAGCCTTGGCCTCTCTGGCGGTTCGACCTAACTCAAGGCATGCTGTTTTGTGATCGATAGCTCGGCTGATACCATCAAATAATATATTGAAATACAGATAGTGTTTTTTGTTTAGCTCATAATCCACCCCGATATAATGCAATTCGTTACTATGATGTTGTATGAAATAGGTTGAAAAGGCAACCATGCGATTCTCAATAAAATATCCGAAGAACTGAAAGGAGTCAGGCTTATGCCGTTTCATCTCATAGAAATAACGGGCGTCAGGAATTCCGAGTCGTATATTCTGTTTTTGTACTACCTGATTAAACAAGGTGTTAATCACTGTTGATTGCGAATGTATCTGATCGGCTGATAAATTGATGCGTTCCAATTCAGTTGCCGCTTTCAGGATTTTCCTTGCACGCTGCGCATACTTATGCTTTAAAGAGGCGATGTAATCATTCAGACTGTTCCATTCAGAGCGAATTGGCATCGTCATGGTGACATCATCGTTGAAAGCCTGAAATTCACTTTTATTGAAGTAGTTTTCAAGTATGCTGTCAACATCCTTAAAGATGAGCTCACATTTTTTAGAGATGCGCATGATCTCCGCAGCACCTTTTTTTAGTAATTCACCTTTTTTAATAGGATCATATTGCTCGTTTGCAAAATAATAACCCGGAGCATTTACAGAGAAAAGAGATCCGCAGATTAACATCCGGAAACGTTCACCTACAACGTACTTTTCTAAATTTCGTAAAAGTACGTTTTGTTTCAGCACCGAATCAAAATATGCCGCACGGAATGGTAAATATTGAAAGTATTGAACACCAATTAACTGCCTATGTTCATCCTCAATGGTTATGTAATAAAATTTAAACTGATTATGTAACGAATGTTGTATAGCGAGGAGTCGTTGATATTCCAGCGGGTGGCCTTCGGGAACTATGGATTGCCAGATTTCAGCAACAACTTCAATGTTTTCATGCACTTTTATTACCGTATCAAGCGCGGTTAGATAAGGCGTTTTATCCGAAATTGTTTTGGAGCAAATACTAATCACTATAAATTTTTTAGTGCTTTAGTAACGGTGTTGAGCATATCATCGTTAAAATCCAGGTGAGTAACCATACGTATTTGTTGTTTCCCGATGGAGAAGCAGTGAATATGTTGTTCTTTGAGCTTGCCAACCAAAACATCAGCAGGCATAGATTGGTTTAGTTCAAATATGATAATATTCGTCATTACTTCGAGTACATTGTTCACGTAAGTACATTCTTTAAGAACGGTCTCAATTTGTTTGGCTCTGTAATGATCTTCCTTTAACCGATGGATATGGTGGTCGAGTGCATAGATACCTGCTGCGGCGATGATTCCGGCCTGACGCATACCACCACCCATAACCTTACGGTATCGCCTGGCTTCAGAGATAAATGCAGATGACCCGGTGAGGACAGAACCAACCGGGCAACCAAGTCCTTTGCTTAAGCAAATGGAAATGCTGTCAAACATGGCTCCTATATCTGATGTAGTTCCGCCTGTTTCAACCAGAGCATTAAACAGCCGGGCTCCATCAAGATGTATCTTCAATCCACTTTGATGAGCAGTTTGAGTTAGTTCATACAACTCACTCGTGGTATAATAACTTCCACCACCACGATTTGATGTATTCTCAACGCATACCAGTGATGTTCGTGCATGATGAAGGTTTATTGGATTTATATTCTCGGTAATGTCATTTGGTTTTATACGACCACGATTTCCCTGAACTAAGCGAACTGAAGCCAGAGAGTTAAAGGCTACTCCGCCGGCCTCGTAATAATAGATATGATTTGATTTTTCAATAATGACCTCATCCATGGGTTTGGTATGCGTTTTTACTGCAATTTGATTGGTCATTGTGCCGCTCGGACAAAACAGGGCGGCCTCTTTGCCAAACATATGGGCCACTTTCTGTTCCAGTTCATTGATACTGGGGTCTTCGCCGAACACATCATCACCCAATTGGGCCTCCATCATAATGGATTTCATTGCCGCAGTTGGGCGGGTTACTGTATCGCTACGTAAATCGATAAACATATTAAAGAAATGAAGTTATGTTGTGATAAAATCTCAGGGCTAACTCAGGTTTCATAGCAAGTGTGAAAATAATGCCGAATATAGCACCATAAAGATGTGCATCGTGATTAATATGATCGCCGCCTCGTTTACTCATATAATAACTATATGCCATATACAGGGCCCCCCAAATGATACCCGGCATCGGAAAAAACATAAACGCATAAATCTTTTGCAGTGGATTAATAAACAGGTAGGAGAATAATACAGCACTTACCGCTCCGCTTGCACCGAGACTATTAAATCCAGGATTGTTCTGATGTCGAACGTAGGTGGGTACATCAGATAAAATAATACCACCTATGTACAAGCATAAAAGATAGTAACCGGCTTTTTCGTCAAACAGGTCAACGTAGTATAGCTGTAGCACACGACCAAAGGAATACAACACGAACATATTTACAAAAAGGTGCATATAGTCTGCGTGAATAAGGCCTGATGTAAACACTCGATAATACTGCTTTTGATGTTTTACCGAATAGGGGTTCATCATTAACCGGTAAAGCATGTGATTGTTATTAAAGGCAAGTATAGAAACTGCACAGGTAACAATGATAATAATCAGAATTAAATCCATTTAATGTTTATTCAGTGTGTAAAGTTATATGAATTTCTAACCGTGATGATATTTTTCGCCTCGCAATATGGTGCAGGCTCTGTATAGTTGTTCGGTGAAAACCAGGCGGCATAATTGATGAGGAAAGGTTAATTGAGAGAGGCTCAATTTAAAATCAGCACGTTTGTATATTGAATCATGAAAGCCATAAGCCCCTCCGATACAAAATACGGTACGACGGCTACTGTCATTCAATCTCTTCTGTATCATCTGCGCTAATTCTTCTGATGTTTTTAGGTAACCTTGATGATCAAGCAGAATCAGATAATCATCTTGTCGCAGCTCTTTCAAAATCAGCTGAGATTCCTCGGATTTTATCATTCCCGCTGCCGATTGTGTTGATGGTTTTAATAATTTCGGTTGGTAGGATATATAGTGTTTCAGTCGGGTTTCATAGGATGTGATTAATTCCTGTAATACAACATCCGGCTTCTTGCTTACGGTGAGTAGGATCAATTGCTTTTAAAATTATGAGCAATAATAAACATATCGTGCTTTTTTTACAGTTGCGACTCTATTTTATCCTAGTCCAACATCTAATGCCATCATCACCGTGAAGCCAATAATAAAGCCCAGGGTTGCGATGTCGGTGTATTTATCCAGTTGTGTTTCCGGTATAACCTCTTCCACTACAACGAAAATCATTGCTCCGGCGGCAAAAGCAAGGGCATAGGGTAATATTGGAGTGAAAAAAGTAACCGCAGTTGCACCAAGTACTCCGGCGATAGGTTCAACAATTGCAGAGGCTTGCCCGTATATGAAACTTTTTTTACGGCTCATTCCCATTCTTCTTAATGGCATGGATACGGCTATACCTTCAGGGAAATTCTGAAGTCCGATGCCAATGGCCAGGGTTACGGCACCGGCAATTGTTGCTTCAGGAACACCTGCGGCAACTCCACCGAAAAGCACACCCACCGCTAATCCTTCAGGTATATTATGTAAGGTTATGGCCAATACTAAAAGAGTAGTCCTCTGCCATTGGGATTTTGGACCCTCACTTTCCTTAAAGTCGATGTGTAAATGAGGTAATGTTTTATCAAGCATGTAGACAAATAGGGCGCCTCCCATAAATCCAAGCATACTCGGAATTACTTTTTGAAATCCATCCCCGCCGCTCATCTCAATGGCCGGAGCCAATAAACTCCAAAAACTGGCCGCGACCATAACACCTCCGGTAAATCCAAGCATACCGTCGAGTAATCCGCGATTCATCGATTTAAAAAAGAATACCAATGAGGCGCCTGCCGCTGTTACAAGCCAGGTGATTAGTGTGGCATACAATGCGGCCAGTACCGGAGGTATATTGCTGAAATAATCAATGATTGGTTGCATATTGGAGGTATTAGTTGTGTAAAAATAATAAGTTAGACATATCTAAAAATACAAATTATTATTTTTGTGCTGTGAAGATTTCAGTAAGCATGGAAAATTATCTTAAATGCATATACAATTTGTATGTGCAAAACGACACCATCCTGCTTACGGATTTGGCTGATTATATGAATGTTAAAGCGCCGAGTGTAAACAGTATGATTAAAAAGCTGGCTAAAAATGGTTGGGTCAAATACGAACCATATAAACCAATAAAAATAACGGTCAGCGGAAAACGTAGGGCGGCTGAAATCATTCGTAAACACCGATTAACTGAAATGTTCTTATGCGAAATGCTTGAGTTTCGATGGGATGAGGTTCATCATATTGCCGAACAGATTGAACATATAAATGCTCCGGAGTTTTTTGAACGCATCGATATGTTGCTGGGATATCCCAAATCTGACCCTCACGGTTCACCAATACCCGATAAGTATGGTGCAATAACAGCACAAGCATATAAAAGACTTTCTGATTGTGCAAAAGGTGAACTGGTTACGCTTAAGGCCCTGAACCGGAGCGACGAATCGCTATTAAAATTATTAACAAATAAAAATATTCATTTAGGTTGCACACTAACGGTAAAAGAAATCGAGCAATATGATGGAAGTATTACATTGAAATTATCAGATAAAGTATATATCGTATTGTCCAAAACGGTTTGTGATAACCTGATGGTTCTATAATTAAAATTTGTATTTAATGCACACTATCCACGAACGTGATTTAAAAGCATTACTCTATCTGACAAAGATCAAACTCATTGGTCCGGTTAGTATTCGAAACCTGATTAGTTACTGTGGCAGTGCCCAACAGGTATTAAACTCCGGTAAAAACAAATTAATGCAGGTGCCCGGCATCAATGAAGAGCGAGCTGAACTGATTATTCAAAACCGTAATCAACTGGATAAATCAGTAGACCAGGAAATGGAATTCATTTTTAAACATAATATTCAATGCCTGCCTTATTATGACGAGTTGTATCCTTACCGGCTAAAGAACATTCACGACGCTCCGGCTTTGTTGTTCTTCAAAGGCCAAGCTTGTTATAATCAGCCGAGATGCATAGCTGTAGTAGGTACACGAAAAGCCACGCCTTATGGAAAACAATTTGTTGAGGCCCTGATTCAAGATTTGAAGTTATATGATCCGGTCATAGTTAGCGGATTGGCTTATGGCATTGATATTATTGCCCATCGTCAGGCTATTGAACACAATCTGAACACCATAGCAGTGCTGGGATACGGATTACATACTGTTTACCCGGCTTCGCATCAATCTGTTGCCGATAAAATGCAAAACCGGGGTGGACTTATTACCGAATACCGAACTGATCAGAAGATGCAACCGGAGTTTTTTGCGGATCGCAACAAAATCATAGCCGGCCTTTGCGATGCCATCATTGTTGTGGAATCGGCTGTTAAAGGGGGTGCGTTAATTACGGCTCAGTATGCGGTTGATTATAATCGGGACGTATTTGCAGTTCCCGGTAGGGTTGGCGATTCGTATTCCGAAGGATGCAATGACCTGATTAAGTCAAATAAGGCGGCCTTAATCGATCGTGCTGAGGATTTGATAAAAGCATTGCGATGGGATACCGATCTGCAAAAGGGTGGTACTCAACGAAGAATGCTATTTGATTTAAATGAACAGGAGCAGATTCTTTTTGATTACTTAAAAGAGTATGAAGATGCTCACGTGGATCAAATAGCCATACATACAAAGATGACAGCCTCGAAAGTAGCCGGAATTCTTGTGGAGTTGGAATTAAAAGGAGCTGTGTTGGCATTGCCCGGCAAACGAGATCGGGCCATTACCTAAAAAATGAAAACCGCCGACGACAATCTCTTTTTCTAACCAGACGGTTATGAACAACTCAGGAAAACACCAAAAAACCCTTGTCGTTCAGAAAATGTGTCAAGCGGTTTTCTACCTAAAAAACCTAAATGCTAAAATTTAAAATCTGAACTCAAAACGATACAGGTAATTCGTTTTTGAACCATCCTGTATTTTGTGTTTGTTGGCCTCTTTTACATGGCTATTAGAAAAAGGTTACCCTGGTTATAAAAATATTTATAAAAGAATTATTTGGCTATTTGAACGGAGTAATATATACGCAAAACTTACTCGACCAAACCATTTTGCATGGCATATTTAATCAGGCCGGCAGTATTCTTTACACCTAGTTTGCGCAATAAATTTTTACGATGGGTAATAATCGTCATCGGGCTATTATTAAGTTTTGCCGCAATTTCGGCGTTCGTCATTTCCTGAGCAATTAGTTTGATGATTTCTATTTCTCGTTTGGTCAGTTCTGACTTGCGTGTATTGGATGCAACTGTGCTTGTTTTTTCCTGCTCTTTATTAAACATACGTTCAATAAGTTTTACTGAAACTTCGTTGCTTACGTATTTTTCACCGGCATATACCTTCTTGATTGCTGTTACAAGTTCTTCTTTTCCGGCATTTTTTAATAAATAACCGGATGCCCCTGCATTAATCATCTCATTGATATGCAGCGTATCGTCGAACATGGTTAAAGCAAGTATTTTAATCTCAGGATAGAGCTCTTTAATCTTTTTTGTTGTTTCTACACCACTCATTACAGGCATATTAATATCCATCAGAATCACATCCACCTTTTTAAGGGTCAATAGATCGAGCAAAGCCCGGCCATTTTCAGCATCACCGGCTAATTCCAGCTCAGGTACCTCACTTAACAAGGCTTTTACACCTGCTATGAATAGATGATGATCATCTGCTATATAAACCTGTATGGGCATTTTGTATTAGATTTTTATTAAAAATAATGATTAACTATTAATTGGTATGATAAATTATTTATATCAGTCAATTATTAGTATCAGGAACGTGATAAAAGGTCAATTGTTATAACCGTTCCCTGATTAGGAAATGAGTCTATCTGCATTTTTCCATCAAATAATCCAACGCGCTGGTTAATTTTTTTCAGTCCGATAGCATTTTGTTTCTTCAACTCTTTATTATAGTCAAATCCCTTTCCATTATCTTCATAGGTAATGGTTACACCGTGCTGATCGCTATATAATTGAAGAATAATTTCTGTAGCCGATGCATGTTTGATTGAGTTCTGCAATAATTCCTGAATAATGCGATAAATTGTGATCTCTAAACTTTTTTTGAGATTCAGGGAATCGGTTACCGGTATAAATTTTACTAAGGTATCACCCTGATAGTTTACTGATTCTACAAGATTTAGAATAGCATTTACCAGCCCAAACTCATACGATACCGGTGCGGTGTGCATAGCGATGTGCCGGAGCATTTTTATAGATTCATCAAGCATACGGATTCCCTTTTTTAACTCCTCTGCGCTGCGGTTGTTGTTGCCCTGATTCGAAGATAAACTCAAATCAAGCTGATGCTTACAACTCGCCATTAAACTGCCCACTTCATCGTGCAGGAAGTCAGAGATTTTTTTTCTTTCGTACTCATCAGTCTCTATGATCAATGCAATTAAATCTCTTTGTTCATGGAGGTCATTAATCAGTTCTTTTTCATAAGCCGACACTTGAGGGCGCGACATCTGTTCAAACAATACTAGTGTAGTTTCTTCCGATTCGTCATATAATCTGTTCCATTTGCAGTTGTATTTAACTATATCGCTACCTATTGAGAACAGACAATCGGTTTCGCCGTTTTCTTGTTCAATAATCAGGTTCAGCAGGGGTTCTCCCTTTTGTTGTTGCATTACCTGAGCAATAGAATGATTAATCAGATAGCCTTTTTTCTTTTTTGTGAGTTGTTCGAACGCCGGATTAACTTCAGCAATAATATGATTCTGTAACAATAAACCCGGTTGAGGGGACATTTTAAAGTACAGATTAAATACATCGGTTGCTCTGCTGAATCGGGTTAGGTTCATGGCTTATTATTATGCTGAAAAAATAGATATGTATCCCTTTTAATATTCGCGGCCTATTTAACAATTACCCACTACTTTTATACTATAATCCATTAATTAGTCCAATGAGGTTTTTTACAACGCTTATACTGCTGATTGCTTTTACCGTTCATCTGAAGGCGAATACCTATTATATCAGTAATAATGGAGATGATTTAAACGACGGACTATCAATTGCTACACCATTTAAAACTTTTCAACCAATAAATGCATTGATATTACAGGTCGGAGATTCCATTTTATTGGAATCAGGTCATTGGTTTACAGGCACCTTGATGCCTGCTATGAATGGACCTCAGGTTAAACGGTTGTATATCGGCATCTATAATGGTTCGGAGAAAGCAGTTATTTCGGGCGGATTTACCCCCTACGGGTGGTCTGTTGATGGTGACACAGCCAGCGTAGTTGTTGATCAACACATTACTTCTGTTTATTTAAATGGGCAACGACAAACACCTGCCCGATTTCCTGATTTCGGTTTTTTACCAATAGCTTCAGTAAATGGAACCATAGGTTTTTCTTCATCAGGTTTAACACAAATTAATGAAACGTGGAATGGCGCTACGGCACGCATACGCTCATCTCCTAATGAATACGTGTCCGGTTTGGTAGATCAATATAACAGTGGCGCTTTGGTTTTTTCAGATCCGATAAGTAATGCACCCACTCCTGGCAGTGGATTTTATCTGGATCAATCCTACAAGGCCTTGAGCACTTTCGGGGAATGGTATTATGATACCGCAACGTATAAACTATCTTATCTTACCAATAACCCTTCGGCGTTGACCAATCAGGTTGTAGCCGTATCTGAAGATTATGGATTGCGTTTTATGGCTTCCTGCGATAGCATCATTATTGAGAATCTTGATATACGATTCAACAACAGAAGTGGCATTTATTTTCCATCTACTGTTAATAATACCCTCATTCGAAATTGCGCATTCAACTATGGTAATGATGCCGGAATTCTAATTGATGGTATTGCAACTAAAGTTGATTTTCACAACAACACATTTAATGATTTTCTCACCAACGGCATTCATGTTTTTCAATTGTGGTATTCACGAATTAATCATAACACTTTTACAAACATAGGTGCAGTTGCCGGACAGGGTAGAAGCGGATATTTTCAATATACGCCAATATTTTCAGGCTTTATGGCATATAGCGAAATCAATGATAATACTATTAAACATTTTGGTAATAGTGCCATAAAATGCGATGGTCCCTTTAATAGTTTCAGGCGAAACTATATCGAGGATGGTATGCTATGCACAACCACATCCGGTGCTTTGAATTTTTATGGCGACGTGAGTAAAGAACTGATTATTGAAGATAATTTTATTCTGAACATCAAAGGGAATCAGGATGGATTACCTCAGTATGATGGATTGATATGCGGAATTTTATTGAATGGTTTGTGCCATAACAATACCATTCATCACAATACGATAGCCAATTGTGGTAGCTACGGCATTTGGATTACTACCGGAAATTATGAACATACGATCACCGGCAACTTAATATACAACAACCGTATTGCTCAGTTATCACTCAATGATTTTTACGGAGTGCCCGGATCGAATAAAAATCACGTAATTAAAAATAATGTCTTTTACTGCCTTTCCGGTGAACAAGTTTGTCTGGAATACGAAACTTTAAACCCGGAGAATTTATATTCCGTTACAGACAGTAACTATTATTGCAATCCATATAACTATACCGCTGTAAGGGAGAAGTTTGTCTTTGAGGAGCCCGCAACCGTAACGTATCCTCTGCCAGCATGGCAGAAGAGAATTCTTGCAGACAGTAATTCCATAGCACCCGGTTTATCATTGAATCAATATACGATTGATGCAGAAACAGAGCATGAGCTTATAACCAATGGCAACTTCACGGCCAATTTCGATGATTGGGAATTATATGCCGATGCCGGTATGGATTTGTTACTCGACAACGATATTGGAATGGATGGTGGTTGTGTAAAGGTATTATTACAGGACACGGCACTTACTTTTGCCCAGATCAATTCTAAAGCATTTTCGCTAACCAACAACCAGTTTTACCGATTGCGATATAGCGTATTTGGTGATCAATCGTCTTACATGAACACCTCTGTATATCTGAAGGGTGGCGACTATCATCCCGTTGGATTAGATCGATTCAATACCTATATCACAAACAGGACTGAAAAAGAATTTATATTCAGAAGCACCGAGGACTGCGCATCCTGTGCAGTTAGATTATCGATGTTTAAAGGAGACAGCCTGTTGGTATTGGATAATATATCATTACGTCAGGTTAGTGTTTCATTACTTGATTCCACATTATCAAACCGTTTGATTTTAAACTATTCCGATCAGCAGACGGAAATAAATCTTAATGATACCACGTACTTTGATTTAAATGGTAATACCATCACCGGTACATTTAACCTCCCGGCATACAGTTCTTATGTATTGGTGCCTCAGCAGATTATTTTTAATTCAATAAATAATCCGGTGCTTAACCAAAGCACGATACAGGTTTATCCTAATCCTGCAACAGATCATATTCAAATCATCTTGCCGGAATACC
>BJGO01000003.1:0-33225 GCA_014190535.1 Bacteroidota bacterium
GTAAAGGATATCCTAAATCGAATGCATAACGATAGGGAGAGCTTATGTCATCATTTGTTCTTGCTGGCAAAGGATTTACTAAGTCAGCATCAGGTAGAGCAGGCTTGGAAGGTATTGCTTTTAGTCAAAGAGTATTGCTAAACAAACATGGTTAAAACCATTTGCCAAAAAAAGAACTCTTTCCCTTCATGAAAATATTAGCCAGTCCCATCAATTTACCCATATCCGAGTAGTTAAACTTACCACTCAACACATCATCAATAATCTGAGGAATATCGATACCTCTTGATTTGGCTTCTGTGATCTGATGATTATATTGATTAAAAATTTGAGGCACGGTGTTTTGGCTAAGTACCAGTGCGTCATCAAGGGGCATTCCTTTTTCTTTAAGAGATGCACTGATATTTGAACATAGTTCTTGTAATCCGGGATTGCTTAAATCCTTATGCTCTCCATTGAAGAGATTTTGAATGAATCCCTTATTACCACGCTGAAACTCTTGTTTAAATACATCTTGCAAGGCATCTGAAAGTAGTTTGATATCGTGGTCATTGTTGTATTTTTCGGTAACCGGATTTTGTGCAACAATATCTTTGAGTTGAGATGTGAAAGCACTCAGTATGGTATCAATCATCTATTCGTCTGGATTTTTGGTAAAAATACTTGCTATAACTTCAGCAGACGTAATGTTTTTGGTGTTGATCCTACCGGAGTTAGTGTGATGAAGTATAACCCCGGACTAATAGGAGGTAACGGTAAGTGGTGACCATTTTGTAAACGCTCGTTAGCACTCAATACTAACTTACCATCTGCCGCATAAACGGTTAAGTAGTATGTGTTTTCAGGTATGCTACTAAATATAATTTCCTGATTAAACGGATTTATTAATCGAATCTCATCTGTATGCTCTCTTTTAAGAACGATAATATTGGAAAATGATGTTGATCCGTCTAAATCCTCTTGCATTAATCGGTAGTAGGCGGTCTCTAATGGCACCAGATGGTCATCATACTCATAAGCTGATGTCTGAGTTGTGGTTCCCTTGCCGTTGATGTATGCGAGGGTTTTGAACTCAATCCCATCAGTACTCCGTAAAAGATGATATCCCTTGTTATTGTATTCTGAGGCTGTGTTCCAAGTAAGTTGATTATATTTTTCCCGGGTCTCACCATCAAAGGATGTCAAGGATACAGGCAATAATGTAGCGGGCCCATTAAGGCTAAACTGATCAAGAGCCAATCCGGCGGCTGAAACAGTAAAGTCGCTTCTAAACACGATGCGGAAGGCAACATTGGTATTTCCGGCAAACTCCGACGTAGTATAGGAATATAATGTATAGGAAGCTTGTGTGCCGGTGATAAAGGCGCGGCCTGAAGGGAAGGCTGTACCACCTGTGGCATTTGCAAAATTATTCCAGCCAGATTGTACTGTATTTCCCAAAGGTAGCCACGTGTCACCCTTATCGGTGGTATATTCAATATTGAAACCGTCATATTCATTTTCGAAAGCAAATTTTGCATAAAATGAAATCGTATAGGAGCCGGGCGCATTACACTTATAATTGGGGGAGTAAAGAAAAGAAGCCGAATTATCAGCATAGTTTCCGGTGAGTCCGGTTACCCAGGCATTGGCTCCCGAATACGTGCCGTTTTTGCCTGCCACCGCAGAATTGCCCCGTTCAAACGATGTTCCGTTTGTTGTAACAGATGCAAAATGCAAGGCATTCGACTCAAAATCTCCTCCATCACCGGGCATGTAGGGTGTTTGGCGATTCGGTAATACTTGTATATAATTATTTTTTAATTCGTTCGTTGCCGGATTATTGTTGATATACATAGATACCGGATAAAGGCCGGGTGCTGTATAGGCCTTAGTTGGATTTTGATTTGTACTATTGCTTGCATCACCAAAGTTCCATTGCCATTGTGTGGGTTTATATGATCCATCTAAAAATTCAATGGGTTTATTTACATAGCTCACACGTTTTTTAGCATCGAAGAGCGCCTTTGGATTTGTAAATGCATCGGTTGAAAAAAGACCACGTGCGTGTGTAGCGGCAATTACAAGATTGTCGCTACTCCTAATCTGCAACATATCAGTACGCACATTGGCAAGACCACTATTGGTTGGCCCCCAGTTTGTGGAACCACCATTCAGCAAATCAGTGGACCATACACCCAGCTCAGTCGCCAGAAGACATTGTTGTGCATTCAATGGATTGAATAGTGCCCATCGAATCGGCATGTCCGGAAGATTGCCCTCAACCGATGACCAGGAGGTGCCACCATTGATTGTTTCATAAACACTGACTACACCATAGTTAAAAAATGTTACGAGGATATGGTTCTCATTTCCGCGCTCTACCTCAACACATGAAACTGATCCTGAAGGCATGCCGGCGCCACTATTGATTTGTGTGCCTGTAAATGAACTTCCACTGTGCGCATTATCCAGTAAAATAACCCTGCCATTTGATGTGCCGAAATAGACTCTATTATTTGTATTTGGTGAAACGGTTATTGCTGTTGCCCGGGATGTTCCAAATGAGGAGATGGTACAATTGGTATGGTTGTTACCGACGAGACTGGGATTGTTCCAGCGTACAAAACGTCCGTTTGCATCGGAGCAATACATTCGGTTATTAAGGTCATCATAATCAGTGGGATTGATAAAACTTGCTCCGGTATTGGAGCTTAAAGTTACCCCGGTGAAATTATTACCGCCGTTCGTTGATACATAGTATGAGTTATTTACATAAGATGTGAACTGAAACTGAGGTTCAGACTGATCTATATGACAAAAAGCACCATCGCCACCCGTTACCTCAGCGGTGCTGTTTATTCCAAATGCATTAAATCGGTGCGTACCATTATCCTGTGCTCCTGCAAGAAAATGATTGATATAGGCAGTAGGATGGATTGCGCAGGAGTAAAATTGTGTTACGTTGTAATTATCACCTTTAAATAAAATTGAGTTGCCTGCGTCAGCACTACGGTATATGCCTCCGTCATTTGCAAAATAAATTACTGAGCTGCTGGATGGCTGAAAGATAATATTATGTTGATCGGCGTGAACATACTGAAAACCAAAACCTCCATACCAATGGGAGAGTTGTGACCACGTGGTACCACCATTGCTCGTTTTAAATAAATCGATACCTCCGGCATAAACAATATTCTCATTGTTGGGATCTACTGCACAAGTTAGGTCATACCAGGCCTGACCTCTTGTGATATCATTTCCAATGCCCGGGTCAGCATCAGTTGGTTTAGTCAGGGTAGTCCAGTTAACACCTGCATTAATGCTCTTGTAAATATTTTGTAGCGTAGTTGCACTCTCAACCATAGCATAAAGCGTATTTGTATTGGAAGGGGCGCACGCAAGTTCAATACGCCCCATAGAGGCAGTAGGGAATCCACTGGCAAGCGTATTTAATTTGGTCCAGTCACCTGCCGCTCCTGTAGTAGATGTATATACACCATCAGCATTATCAATACCGGCGAACAATCGACCGCTGGCCGAAATATCGATATCGGTGATCTCATTACTTGCGGCTCCTGTTCCGTTACCTAATACTTTACTAAATGAAGTTCCACCATTTGTAGAACGAAATAAACCCTGACGGGTGGCGGCATAAACATGACCTGTTCCGGGATGAACTAAGAGTTTCTTGATGTAATAATAGTTTGTTCCGGTTGTTGCAGCGAGTTGATTCCATGTGTTTCCCCCATCAGACGATTTCCAAATTCCAAATCCGCGAATGGCATCGGCATTAAACCAGCCTTCGCCGGTTCCAAAATAAAATTCCTGTGTGTTAAGGGGATTGTATGCGATGGCACATATTGCCATATTTGAAAAGAAGTTATTAATTGGAGTCCACTGTGGATTGGATGAGGTAATATCAATGCATTTGAATAAACCTCCTCCCACACCTGCCGCCCATATCGTTTTTTGTGTTGGATCGTTAGGATCAACCATCATAGCCCTTGTTCTACCTGATACGTTTGAGGGACCACGCTCTATCCAGTTAACTCCACTTATCGCCCCACGCTGTGCGGTTAATGTACGGGTATACGCATAAGCTTCAATCAGTCGTTCGCGAGGAACAAGACCTGTAGCCGGGTCTCGGGTTAATTCATTTTCTAATGCGATAAGTTCCTGCATATGACTGCGCTCCTTTTCACTATCTGATTCAGCCGGCAGATTTGATATGACAGGTTTTTGATACGTTATGTTATAGGAGTACCTATTCTTTGTTTGAGTAAACAGTATAAACAGAAAAATAAAAATTATGAGAATGTATTTCATTGGTAGAAGTGATCTGAGAAGTTCCTCATATGAGTAAATCTATGCGATTTACTTGCTTATCAAATTAAAAAATCGACGAATGATTCAAATTTTTTCAGGGAATGGTGTTTCTAATCACATCTCCTCCTTAGACTGAGTGGGTATATAATAAAAAAACCGCTGATTTACAGCGGTTTTAACTATTAAAAACGGGTTAATTACTTTATACCAAAAGCTTTTTTGACTGCATCTACATAATCCAGTTTCTCCCAGGTAAAAAGTTCAACAATAACTTTCTTCTCATTGTCTTTTCCCTTATTAAATACCTTGGTTACAGTTTTTGGAGAACGGCCCATATGCCCGTAGGCGGCAGTTTCAGCATAAATTGGGTTTCTTAGTTTTAGTCGGGTTTCGATAGCATAAGGACGCATATCAAATATTTTTTCAACCATGCGGGCTATGTCGCCATCGCTCATATTTACTTTGGCTGTGCCGTAAGTGTTAATATACAAGCCGCAGGGTTTGGCTACACCGATAGCATAGCTCACCTGAACCAATACTTCATCGCAAAGGCCGGCGGCAACCAGATTCTTGGCTATATGACGGGTTGCATAAGCCGCTGAACGGTCTACCTTGGAAGGATCTTTTCCGCTGAATGCGCCACCCCCGTGTGCACCTTTTCCTCCATAGGTATCTACAATAATCTTCCTTCCGGTAAGCCCTGTATCACCATGAGGTCCGCCGATAACAAATTTTCCGGTCGGGTTGATGTGGTAGGTGATTTTATCATTAAATAATTTCTGAATACTTGGTTTAAGCTGTTTCTTAACTCTTGGTATGATAATGTCAATAATATCTTTTCTGATTTTATCAAGCATTTTTTTATCGCTGTCGAAGGCGTCATGTTGTGTTGAAACCACAATGGTATCGATGCGGATAGGGTTATTATGGTCGTCATATTCAATCGTTACCTGACTTTTTGCATCAGGACGTAAATACTTAAGTTCTTTACCTGCTCGGCGAGTTTTTGAAAGTTCGAGTAATATTTTGTGTGCCAGGTCAAGAGCAAGCGGCATGTAATTATCCGTTTCGCGTGTGGCATATCCAAACATCATACCTTGGTCGCCTGCACCCTGTGCATTTGCCTTTGCTTCGAAGTTCATCTTTTTCACCTCTCGATCTACACCACGATTAATGTCAGCGCTTTGTTCGTGAATGGCACTGAGAATACCGCAGGAATTTGCTTCAAACATATACTCTGCTTTGGTATAACCAATATTACGGATGACTTCACGGACAATGTCTTGAACATCCAGATACGTTTTTGATTTTACCTCACCGGCAACAACAACCTGACCGGTAGTGACCAGCGTTTCACAAGCTACCTTACTGTTTGGATCGTAGGCCAGAAAATTATCTATTAGTGCATCACTGATTTGGTCAGATACTTTATCCGGATGACCTTCGGAAACGGATTCAGAAGTAAATAAATAGGGCATTTTTTTATGATTTTTGAGAGCGGCAAAAGTAACCGAATAATCATAACCAACAAGACTTAAATAAAAAACAAACTTTAGTTTATTCCGGGGCTATTTTTGTGGCCTTTTATGCAATTTATTTCAAAAAATAGCGTTTACTGTTCGCATCTTTTTTGAATGAAGAGCGTTTTAACTAACACATGGCATATAACCGAATAATAGCCTCATTACTAACTGCACTGGTCATTACTGCATTCTCTTTTATGGGTATTGCACAACAAAATGAATTTGGGGTGGTTGGTGGTATCAGCAATTATTTCGGTGATCTCAACACCAATACGAGTTTTCAACTGATGAAACCCTCATTTGGCGCCTATTATCGTTACAATTACGATAGCCGTCTTTGTGCTAAATTACAGCTGGGATTTGCGAAAGTGGAAGGTAATGATGCGTTGGCTAACAACTATTATCAGATCCAGCGAAACCTCAGTTTTTACAGCGATATTTTCGAAGTGGCGCTTACCGGAGAGTTTAATTTTATGGATTATGATTCAAAAAATCCCAAACATTATTTTACACCCTATCTGTGCACCGGAATCAGTGTGTTTAACTTTGACCCACGCACTACGTTTCAGGGCGAGGAGTACCGTCTTCAACCCATTGGCACTGAGGGACAGGGATTACCGCAATACCCCGACAGAGAGCCCTACAAACTGGTTTCACGTGCCTGGATCATTGGTGGCGGATTTAAATTTCGCATTAACAGATATTTCAGTACCTTCATAGAGATAGCCAACCGAAAAACCAGAACCGACTATCTGGACGATGTGAGTACAACTTATGCCGATCGGCAGATTATGTTTTCGGAAGGTGGTCCCTTAAAAGTATTGCTCAGCGACCGCTCACTCGAAGTGGGTGACGTACCTATCGGTACGACGAACCGTATGCGTGGCGATGAACGGAAGCGAGATGATTATTTTATGGCATTACTGGGATTGTCGTTTACCATTAACACTTACAAATGTCCTTTCTGACCATACGATTTCAAGCGTAAGTCATCAAACGAATAATAACAACAGGCTAAATAAAAATGCCCCGTAAATACAGGGCATTTTTTCTTTATGCACATTTGCGATTTATCGCCACTTGGTCAGAAAATCAATGTATTCCGAACGCAGATTGTTGAAGCATTTTTCAAATGAAGTCATATCCTCCGTGCCATCCACATCATCATCCAATAGGGGAGAGCTGGATAAATGATTATGATAGATGTGCTGATGTTGCAGTGATTTTAATTTGTGCTTGAGATCGGAGATTACTTTTTCCTGTATGTCGAACTGGTTGTCGAAATGATCAACCATAACAAGCACTTCGTGCTTATTATTATGCTTAACGGCTTCTGAAAGTCGCTTGCGCATAATCATAATTTCGTCCTGATAGAATTTCAGCTTATTGATTTGCTGTTTACTCTTCAGCGTTTGCTTAGGTGGTGTTTGTAGTTCCATAATTTTTTGGATTTAGTACTATGTAAGGTAATCTTTAAGGGCGAATAAAAGAATGGCAGGGTATGACGAGTACTAAAATCTTATTCACCCTTTATTAACATTTTTAACATACCTGCCAATTAACCTATTTTTGCCCGTTGGATAACAAATGATATCCGATACATCATGGAAAAAAATTATAATCACGCAGGTGTTGAACAACGGTGGTACAGTCATTGGCTTGAACATAAATATTTTGAATCTAAACCGGATAGCAGACCGGCATATACCATAGTTATACCCCCACCTAATGTTACAGGAGTTTTGCACATGGGCCATTGCCTGAATAATACCATACAGGATATCCTGATTCGCCGTGCCCGGCAGAAAGGCTACAATGCCTGTTGGGTACCCGGCACGGACCATGCGTCTATTGCCACTGAGGCCAAGGTTGTAGCCATGCTCAGGGAGCGCGGCATTGATAAGAATTCTTTGTCACGTGATGAATTTTTGAGATATGCCTGGGAATGGAAAGAAAAATATGGTGGTATCATTCTTCAACAACTTAAAAAATTGGGTTGTGCCCTCGACTGGTCAAGAACAGATTTTACCATGGATCCTGACTATTATCAGGCGGTAATCGATGTATTTATCGATTTATATAACAAGGGTTATATACACCGGGGCGTGAAGATGATTAACTGGGACCCCAAAGCTAAAACGGCATTGAGCGATGAGGAAGTAATTTACAGAGAAGTAAAATCCAATTTGTATTATATCAGGTATAAACTGGATAGCGGTGACACCGATTATATTACAATTGCAACCACACGTCCCGAGACTATACTAGGTGATACTGCAATCTGTGTGCATCCCGCCGACGAGCGATACAAACATCTGGCAGGAGCTCACGCATTTGTTCCATTGATCCAACGCAAGATTCCTATCATTTTTGATGAATACATTGACATGACCTTCGGCACCGGCGCATTAAAGGTTACGCCTGCCCATGACATAAACGATTACCATCTCGGGCTCAAACATAAACTGCCTGTGGTTGATGTTCTTAACGATGACGGAACGATGAGTAAGGCCGCACAACTATATATTGGCGAAGACCGCTTTGTTGTCCGTAAAAAAATTGCTAAACAACTTGATGCCGAAGGTTATCTGATTAAAACGGAAGAGCATTCCAACAACAATGGTTTTAGTGAACGAACCGATGTGGTGATTGAACCAAGGCTAAGCATGCAGTGGTGGTGTCGCATGCCTTCATTGGCAAAGCCGGCACTGGATGCGGTGATGCAGGATGATATCCGCTTTTACCCGGCAAAATTTAAAAATACATACCGGCACTGGATGGAGAATATCAAAGACTGGTGTATCAGCAGACAACTTTGGTGGGGGCACAGAATACCGGCCTGGTACAACGAGCAAGGAGAATTTGTTGTTGCACGCAACGAGGCAGAGGCCAAACGTCTGTTCGAAGAAAAATATCCGGGAAATCAGTTTGTCCTCAACCAGGATGAGGATGTGCTCGATACCTGGTTCAGCTCCTGGCTTTGGCCCATTGAAGTTTTTAAAGGATTTACCCAACCCGGTAATCAGGATATTGCCTACTATTACCCTACATCTACTTTGGTTACCGCACCAGAAATTATTTTCTTCTGGGTGGCGCGTATGATTATGGCCGGTTACGAATACAGGGGGCAGAAACCATTTGACGCAGTTTATTTTACCGGAATTGTTCGCGATAAGCAAGGTCGCAAAATGTCAAAGTCGCTCGGTAACTCGCCCGATCTGCTGGAGCTGATCGATAAATATGGGGCTGATGCTGTTCGCTTTGGTATTCTGATAACATCTCCCGCCGGAAATGATTTGTTGTATGATGATAAACTGTGTGATCAGGGTAGAAATTTTAATAACAAGATTTGGAATGCTCTTCGACTCATCAAAGGATTTACGATTTCGACAGACGGTTTCGAAAATGAATTTGCCATAAACTGGTTTGCCGCAAAACTCACCGAACAACGAAGAAAGATCGAAGACCTGATGAGTCAATATGCTATTTCAGAAGCACTTAAAACGGCTTACAAATTAATATGGGATGATTTCTGTTCCTGGTATCTGGAAATGATTAAGCCCGATTATGAGCAACCAATCGGGCCACGTACTCATAAAGCCTCACTAGACTTTTTCAGGGAGCTGATGATTACGCTGCATCCATTTATGCCTTTCATTACTGAAGAGTTATACCAGGAGGTATGTGATGTCAATGCCCCTTTTCAATCGATATGCAATGTGCAGTTAAATGATTCCGAATCGTTGAATTCAACTATACTGGACCAGGGTGAATTACTCATTGAGTTGACTACAGCCATACGTGAGATACGGGCCAAGAATCAGATAAAACCAAAAGATGATATACGCCTGTTTCATAATAATTCGGATCAAAACCATCTGTCGGCTATTGAGCAAACCCTCATTCGTCTGAATTACATCAGTGCTTTGGCTTATGCCGATAAGGCTGAGAATACGACACCACTTACAATTAAAGGCGTTACGTATTATATGGAAGCCAAACGCGAAGTGGATCCTATTGCTGAAGCGGTAAGACTGGAACAGGAACTGGCTTACACAATTGGCTTTTTAGATAGTGTGATGAAAAAGTTATCCAACGAACGTTTTGTAGCTAATGCCAAGGCAGATGTTATAGACAGAGAGCGACAGAAAGCATCTGATGCCGAAAAGAAAATAATGGCACTCCGTGAGGAATTAGAACGCTTAGGTGCAAAAAAATAACGTAACAATTAAAAAAAAGACTTATTTTCCCGATACCAAAAAAATCAATTACTATGGATCTCTACCACAAACTCAAAAATCTCGTAGCTGAAATGGAGCATGATTTTCAGAAATTCTATGAGAAGGGCAACAATGCCGCAGGTACCCGCATCCGCAAGAGCATGCAGGACCTAAAAAAATTAGCTCAGGAAATACGTTCTGAAGTGCAGGACAAGAAAAAAGCAGAGTAAGGTTACGCTCTTCTAAATAAAAAGCCACAGTTTTTACTGTGGCTTTTTGTTTAATGGCTATATCAGCTTTTCTACATTAACGATCTAAAAAAAATTGTGTGCACTTATACCAGTCACGCGTTGGACATTGGTAAAGTAGTAGTTGTCAAAAAAATTACGCCAGCTCTCTGCGTATGATATTCAGAGCGGCACCGGCTTTAAACCATTCGATCTGATTTTCATTGTAGGTATGATTTACTTTTATTTCCTCACTACTGCCATCGCGGTGATTTAGTATGATGGTGAGTGGAGTACCGGGAGCAAATGCAGTTATTCCGATGATATCCAGAATGTCATCTTCTTGAATTTTTTCATAATCGTTTTTATCGGCAAAGGTCAACGCCAGCATACCTTGTTTCTTTAAATTGGTTTCGTGTATACGGGCAAAAGACTTAACCAGTATGGCACGAACACCCAGATGACGTGGTTCCATTGCGGCATGTTCGCGGCTCGAACCTTCGCCATAGTTTTCATCACCCACTACGATACTGCCAATACCTGCGGCTTTGTAAGCTCGCTGTACCTTGGGCACTTCGTCATAGCTGCCGTTCAACTGATTTTTAACGGCATTAATTTTTCCATTGAAATAGTTTGTAGCGCCAATCAACAGATTGTTAGAAATATTATCGAGGTGTCCACGGAATTTTAACCACGGTCCGGCCATTGAAATATGGTCAGTAGTGCATTTCCCTTTTGCTTTAATGAGCAGTCGTAAACCTTTCAGGTCAGTGCCTTCCCAGGCTTTGAATGGTTCTAATAGTTGTAAGCGATTAGAATCGGGTGATACCTGAACTTGTACAAGACTGCCATCGGCGGCAGGGGCCTGATAGCCTGCGTCTTCAACAGCAAAACCCTTTTGTGGAAGTTCGTCTCCGCTCGGCGGGTCTAGTTTTACTTTCTCGCCCCGCTCATTCGTCAGATAATCGGTCAATGGATTAAAGGTAAGATCACCGGCTATGGCCAATGCAGTAACTATCTCCGGAGAGGCCACAAACGCATAGGTATTCGGATTGCCGTCGTTGCGCGACTGGAAGTTACGATTGAACGAGTGTATGATGGTGTTTTTTTCTTTTTTATCAGCTCCCATGCGGTTCCACATACCAATACAAGGTCCGCAGGCATTGGCAAAAACCTTAGCCCCGATCTGGTCAAAGGCTTTAATGAAGCCATCCCGGTCTATGGTATATCGTATCTGTTCGGAACCCGGAGTTATGGTAAATTCCGCTTTTGTCTTTAATCCTTTTTCAGCAACCTGTCTGGCCAGCGATACCGCACGGGAGATATCTTCATAAGAGGAATTGGTGCAGGATCCAATCAAGCCCACTTCAATTTTTGAAGGCCAACCGTTTTTTGCGGCGGTCTCTTTCATTTGAGAAATCGGGGTGGCTAAATCCGGAGTGAACGGACCATTAATCTGAGGCTCCAGTTCAGATAAATCGATTTCATAAACTTCATCAAAATATTTTTCTGGTTGAGCATATACCTCCGCATCGCCGGTTAAGTGTTCCTTAACCTGATCAGCCAGGGCCGCTACATCCGCTCTGCCTGTGGCTCTGAGGTATCGTGCCATCGACTCATCGTAACCGAAGGTAGAAGTAGTGGCACCAATTTCGGCACCCATATTACAAATGGTACCCTTACCTGTACAGCTTAATGCAAGCGCACCCTCGCCGAAATATTCCACAATGGCTCCGGTGCCCCCTTTAACCGTTAGCATTCCGGCCACTTTATTGATTACGTCTTTGGCCGATGTCCAACCGGATAAGGTGCCGGTTAGTTTGATGCCAATCAGTTTTGGCCACTTTAATTCCCAGGGTAAACCGGCCATAACATCGCAGGCGTCGGCACCGCCAACACCAATGGCAATCATACCCAGGCCACCGGCATTTACTGTATGTGAGTCGGTACCGATCATCATACCGCCGGGGAAAGCATAGTTTTCCAATACAATCTGATGGATGATACCTGCTCCGGGTTTCCAAAATCCAATGCCATATTTGTTGGATACGGAGGCTAAAAAGTTGAAAACCTCACTGCTATCGCTGAGTGCATGATTCAAATCGGCTTTGGAGCCATCTTTAGCTACGATGAGGTGGTCGCAATGAACCGTGGACGGAACAGCCACCTTAGGTCGTCCGGCCTGCATAAATTGTAGGAGCGCCATTTGTGCCGTTGCATCCTGCATAGCCACGCGGTCGGGGGCAAAGTCTACATAATCTTTACCACGGCTGAATGCATTCACCGCCTGTTGTGTATGTAAATGAGCGTACAGAATCTTTTCTGCCAGTGTGAGTGGTTTGTTAGCCGTTTTACGGGCTGTCTCTATTTTGGAAGGTAATTCAGCGTATACCTTCTTGATCATTTCAATATCGTATGCCATAGCTTGATTTGTTTTTTCTTGATGTGCCGCGAAATTAATAAACATTCAATCCCGATTATACTGGAGTAGGAACATTAAAACGTGTTCATTGTTCATCAGATTTGGTTACAAAAAAATGATGGTATTACATAAAGGAGGCTTGCATAAAAGGAATGACTTCTTGCTTTTTTATTAGATATATAAATGAGCCGATTGTTAAAAAAGTAAATTGTCGCCTAGGCGACTAACGACTATTATTGTGTGGTTAACTAATAAACAAGTTAAATCATCGAAACATTAAATGTGCTCATCCGTTAGAGCCTACTTTTGTAACACTTAATCCAAACCCTTTTATATGAAACTAAAATCGTACACAACAAAAGTCCTTACGGCCGCACTGGTTGTTTTGGCGCTGGTTCAAACAGCCTGTAAAAAAGAAAGCCTGATGAACCAGGAAGACATGTTATCTCCGGATCCTGAGCGTAAATTCGCTAAGGCTTGGACCAACGAGGTTCCGGTAGCCTGGTACAGCTTTCAATTGAAGCTCGTTCCTGCAACTTCCGGCTTTACGCCCCCTATCGCCGCACGTGCATTCAGCTACACAGGCGTGGCATTGTATGAGTCTATCAAACAATCTACTCCTAACTACACCAGTCTGATTGGTCAGCTTTCTGACTTGAACGCCTTACCACAGTCTGATCCAACGCTTACTTACAATTGGCCTATCGTTGCCAATACGGCTATGGCGCAAATGACCCGCTCATTATTTGCCAATGCCAGCGCAACCAATCTTGCTAAAATTGATTCAATCGAGTTATCTTGGAATAACTACTATACCACAACTTTTAATTTATCACCGGCTTTAGTAAATCGTTCTAAGAATCATGGCTTGACTGTTGCCAATGCCGTATTCCAATGGTCAACTACCGATGGCGGTCATCAGGCATACGCTGCGGTGTTCCCTTCATCTTATGTTCCACCGGTTGGTGGCGGTGCATGGGTGCCAACACCTCCGGCGTTCCAGGCAATTCCAATGTTACCTTACTGGGGCTCTAACCGCTTAATGGTCCCTGCAAATGGTTCACCAAGTGTTGCTCCTCCCGCACCTCCCGCCTATTCAACAGACCCTAACAGTGATTTTTATGCTGAAGCGTTACTGGTTAAAAACACGGTTTCGAACATCACTTCGGAGCAAAGCACGATTGCTTTATTCTGGGCTGATGGTGGCGGTACCTTTACTCCTCCAGGCCATATGATTGCCATCGCATTAAAAGAAATCCAGAACAAAAATTACAGACTGGATCGTGCTACTAAATTATTGTGTCAGGTAGGTCTTGGTTTATATGATGCTTCTATCGTATGCTGGAAAGCTAAATACGATCATAACTTGATGCGTCCTGTTACTTATATCAAAGCCAATATCGACCCAAGTTGGAACACTTTGTTTGCAACACCACCGTTCCCTGCATACACTTCAGGTCACTCTACGTTCTCCTCTTCAGCGGCTGTAGTATTAACATCAACTTTTGGTGCTAACTACTCGTTCGTTGACGATTCAGAAGTGCCTAACGGTTTTGCTCCTCGTGCATTCCCTAACTTCACTGCCGCGGCTAACGAAGCAAAAATGTCGCGCCTGTATGGTGGTATTCACTATACATTCGATAATGAAGAAGGATTTAACTGCGGAACAGCTGTTGGAAACAATGTGATTAACCTGAATTGGTAATCAGCGTATAAAAAAATTAAGCGAAAGGCGGAGTTATTCCGCCTTTTTGCTTTTATAGAACTGTATATTTTTCTTCATCCCTTGCAGGGTAGCCCGTTTGAGTGGCGACTCCTTATAAAGTGTGTTAAATACATCTTCAGTCATATCCTCCCAATCCGTTACTGTAAGATGCATCAGCTGTTCGTTAATTAAAAAATGAGGCTCTTGATGTGGCTCGGAGAAACGATTCCAGGGGCAAACATCCTGACAAATATCACAACCAAAAATCCAACCCTCACTCATACCATTAAAGGTGTCCGGTATGTGTTTGCGTAGTTCAATAGTCAGATAGGAAATGCATCGCGAGGCATCGAGTACCTTGCCGGGTAAAATGGCCTCGGTTGGGCACGCGTCGATGCAACGGGTGCAAGTGCCGCAATAATCCTTAATCGGTATATCATAGTCGAGGTCCAGGTCGATAATCAACTCGGCCAGAAAAAAAAAGGAGCCCTGTTGCCGGGTAATCAGATTAGTATTTTTTCCTATCCAACCTAATCCACTTCTTGCGGCCCAGCTTTTTTCGAGTACCGGTGCAGAGTCAACAAATACCCGTCCGCTTACTTGTCCGATTTCTTCCTCGATGCGATGTAAAAATGCATATAGTTTTTCCTTAATCACAATGTGATAATCCTTGCCGTAGGCATATTTGGAGATATGCGGCATCTCACCATTCTGAATCCGATCGGGGTAATAATTGTATAACAAACTGATTACAGATCGTGCTCCGGGTACCAGTAATCTGGGATCTACACGTAAATCAAAATGGTTTTCCAAGTAACGCATCTCGCCATGATAATCTGATTGCAGAAAGGACTCCAGTCGTCGGGCATCGTCATCTAATTTTTGTGCTTTGGCAATTCCGCAAGCCGTGAAGCCAAGATCAGCCGCAATCTTTTTAATGATGCCTGTATGTGTTCCTGTTATAGTCAATGGCGCTACGAAAATGGTCAATTAGTCCTGAAAAATAGAATTAATGCGACAGAATTGCCGAATAATAAGACCATTGATTGCTTGGCAATAGCTTTGATGTTATCCGATACAAACCGAAGAAATGAATCTGAATAAATTCACCATAAAAGCACAGGAAGCTGTACAGCAGGCGCAACAACTCGCCTTTGATGAAAAGAATCCTGCCATTGAACCCGTGCATATCCTTAAGGCCTTGCTGAGCACCGACGAGGATGTGATCCCCTATTTATTAAAAAAATCTCAGGCTAACTTATCATTGATACAAAGCCGGATGAACGATCTGATTAAGCGATTGCCGCGAACTGAGGGCGGCGATATTTATTTATCTAACAGCGCCTCGCAGGCTTTGATGCGGGCACAGAGCAGTATTCGTGATTTTAAAGATGAATTTGTATCCGTAGAACACATCTTGTTGGGCTTATTAAATGGCAAGGATGATACAGCTCGATTGCTTAAAGATGCCGGACTCAGCGAGGGTACGTTAAAACAGGCCATACTGGAACTGCGCAAAGGAAGTACCATAGATAGTCAGAGCGCAGATACGACCTTTAATGCCTTAAATAAATATGCCATCAATCTGAATGAGCGGGCCGAAAGCGGCAAGCTCGATCCGGTTATTGGTCGTGACGAAGAGATCCGGAGAGTCTTACACATACTCACCCGCCGCACGAAGAACAATCCAATTTTAGTTGGGGAGCCGGGTGTGGGAAAAACAGCCATTGCTGAAGGAATTGCACACCGCATAGTCAGTGGTGACGTTCCGGAAAATCTGAAAACAAAAATTATTTACACACTCGACATGGGCGCTCTGATGGCAGGAGCAAAGTACCGGGGTGAATTTGAGGAGCGATTGAAGGCTACGATCAAAGAGGTGACACAATCGGATGGTAAAATCATTTTATTTATTGATGAAATACACACACTGATAGGTGCCGGTGCTTCGGAGGGAGCTATGGATGCGGCCAATATATTAAAGCCTGCGCTGGCTCGTGGTGAATTGCGCACGATTGGCGCCACAACACTTAATGAGTATCAGAAATATTTTGAAAAAGACAAGGCGCTCGAACGTCGTTTCCAAAAAGTAACGATTGATGAACCGGATACCGACTCTGCCATATCCATACTTCGTGGTTTGAAAGAGCGTTATGAAAGTCATCATAAGGTGCGTATCAAGGATGAAGCGATTCTGGCGGCTGTGGAGTTATCGCAACGCTATATCAGTGATCGTTTTTTACCGGATAAAGCGATAGATCTGGTTGATGAGGCCGCGGCCAAATTGCGACTCGAAATGGATTCATTGCCTGAGGAACTGGATGAATTGGAGCGTAAAATCCGTCAGTTGGAAATCGAGCGAGAGGCAATTAAACGCGAGAACGACGATAAGAAAGTAGCCGAACTATCGAAAGAGATTGCGGAGCGCATTACCGAGCGCGATGCGTTCAAGGCTCAATGGAAATCGGAGAAGGAGCAGGTTGACTGCGTTCAGGAAATAAAACAACAAATTGAACAACTGAAATTACAGGCGGAACAGGCTGAGCGAAGCGGCGACTACGGTAAAGTAGCGGAGATTCGTTACGGAAAAATAAAAGATGCCGAAGATCAGTTAGCTACGATTGAAGCCGCACTTAAGAGCAAAGACGACAGTAAGCGTATCATGAAAGAAGAAGTGGAAGCTGAGGACATTGCCGAGATTGTGGCCAAGTGGACTGGTATACCGGTAAGTAGGATGTTGCAGAGTGAACGTGAAAAACTGTTGCATCTTGAGGAGGAATTGCATAAGCGTGTTGTTGGTCAGGATGAAGCGGTTGTTGCTGTAGCCGATGCCATCAGGCGGAGCAGAGCCGGCCTGCAGGATGCCCGCAAGCCTATTGGCTCGTTCATCTTTTTGGGCACAACCGGTGTAGGTAAAACGGAGCTGGCCAAAGCATTGGCCCAGGTGTTATTCAATGATGATAGTGCGATGACACGTATCGATATGAGTGAATATCAGGAGCGCCACGCTGTGTCTCGATTGGTAGGTGCGCCTCCCGGCTATGTGGGTTATGATGAGGGCGGACAACTGACTGAGGCCGTTCGCAGAAAACCATACAGTGTTATTTTACTGGATGAAATTGAAAAAGCGCACCCCGATGTTTTCAACATACTACTACAGGTGCTCGATGATGGACGCCTGACGGATAATAAAGGTCGTGTTGTCAATTTCAAAAATACGATCATCATTATGACATCCAATATGGGCTCAGCCATCATTCAGGAGAATTTCGAAAAAATCAATTCCAAAAATAAATGGTCGGTGATGGAGACCACAAGACTTGAGGTTATTGAGTTATTGAAAAAAAGTATGCGTCCGGAATTTCTGAACCGAATTGACGAAATGATTATGTTCACTCCGTTAATGAAAGAGGAGATCGCCGGCATTGTTTCGATACAGCTGGAGCAGTTGAAGCAATTGTTAGCCGATAATTCGATACAGCTTGAGTATACTGAGGCCCTGGTTTCGCATCTGGCAGAGGAAGGTTTTGATCCACAATACGGAGCAAGGCCATTGAAGCGTTATATTCAAAAAGAAATAGTCAATGTATTATCAAAGAAAATTCTTTCGGGCGAAATACAAACGGATAAAGTATTATTGCTAGATGTCGATACATCAGGAATGATTGTATTTAATAACACAAAACGTGAACCGGTACACTAAAAATATATTATGGAAGATTTAAAGGATCTCATATTCTCAGGCGGATTGGATGAAGATCAGGAGTTTGGTCCCTTGATGACGATTGAGGAAGAAAATGCAAATAAAAAATTAGAATACCCTGAGGAGATACCCGTATTGCCCCTACGCAACACCGTGCTCTTTCCGGGTGTCGTAATTCCTATAACAGTAGGACGCGATAAATCGATTAAGGCCGTTAAGGATGCCCATGCAAAAGACAAACTGATAGGCGTAACGGCGCAGTTGGATGTACATATCGAAGAGCCCAAATTCGACGAATTACATCGCATTGGTACTATAGCCAAAATACTGCGACTCATTAAAATGCCCGATGGCAGTACCACGGTGATCATACAGGGTAAAACGCGCTTCAAGATTACCGACAAGGTTGCTGAAGAGCCATATTTCCGTGCCCGCATTGTATCCCTAGTGGATATTATGCCCGATGATACGGATAAGGAGTACAACGCGCTCATCTCTACTATCAGAGATATGGCCACCAATGCCATTAATCTGTCTCCTAATATTCCATCAGAGGCAACGATCGTGTTAAAAAATATTGAGTCGAATACCTTTCTGCTGAATTTCATTTCCAATAATCTGCAGATTGATTTAAAACTGAAGCAGAGTATCCTGGAAGAGCCTAATTTAAAAGCACGTGCGGAGATGGTACTCAAGCATCTGCAGAACGAGATTCATATGCTCGAGCTTAAAAATCAAATTCAGAATAAGGTACGAACCGATATTGACAAACAGCAACGCGATTACTTTCTTCATCAGCAGATGAAGACCATACAGGAGGAATTGGGTGGTGAACCCAATGCCCTACTGATTAAAAATCTTCGTGAGCAGGCAGAGAAGAAGAAATGGAGCAAGGATACTTCCGAGCACTTTGAACGGGAGTTGGCCAAGCTGGAACGTATGAATCCGGCGGCGGCGGAATATGGTGTGCTTTTAAATTATCTCGAACTGCTGTTGAATCTGCCCTGGAATGAAATTACTCAGGACCGATTCGATATTAAACGCGCCAAGAAAATACTCGACGAAGAACATTACGGTATGGATAAAATAAAGGATCGCATCCTGGAATATCTTGCCGTGTTGAAATTAAAAGGTGATTTGAAGTCACCTATACTTTGTTTTGTTGGCCCTCCTGGCGTTGGTAAAACTTCACTTGGCAAGTCGATAGCCAAAGCACTCAACCGTAATTATGTGCGTATGGCATTGGGCGGATTGCACGATGAAGCTGAAATTCGCGGGCACCGGAGAACATACATTGGTGCTATGCCCGGCCGTATTATTCAGTCGCTGAAGAAAGCCAAATCTTCGAATCCGGTTTTTGTGCTGGACGAGATCGATAAAGTTGGAAACGACTTCAGGGGAGATCCGTCTTCAGCCTTACTCGAAGTACTCGACCCGGAGCAAAACAGTAATTTTAATGATAACTATGTAGAGCTTGAATATGATTTATCCAAAGTGATGTTTATTGCCACGGCCAACTCGCTGTCGACCATACAGCCGGCATTGCGTGACCGTATGGAAATCATTGAGTTGAGCGGTTACTCGGTAGAAGAAAAAATACAGATTGCAAAACGTCATCTTGTTCCAAAAGAGATGGAGGCTCACGGTATTAAGCCCAAGATGATGAGCATTACCGAGAGCGGATTGATGAAGATGATTGAGGATTATACCCGAGAGAGTGGGGTCCGCGACTTATCACGAAAAATTGCATCGGTGATGCGTTATGTGGCAAAGGCATACACCCTGGGTGAGTCCAAATCGTTTAAAGTGGATGATCAGCTTGTGTTAAAAATTTTGGGTGCCCGCCGATTCGATAAGGATATTTACACCGAAGCAAACCCGCCGGGTGTTGCTGTTGGATTAGCGTGGACGAGTGTTGGAGGAGAAATTCTATTTATCGAGTCATCGGTTCATCAGGGTAAGGGAGGTTTAAAGCTTACCGGCAACCTGGGTGATGTAATGAAAGAGTCGGCATCTACGGCATTAACCTACCTAAAAACCAATGCTTCGGATTATCATATCAAACCAGATGACTTCGAAAAAAACGACGTACACATCCACGTGCCTGAAGGGGCTATACCTAAAGATGGTCCATCAGCAGGTGTTACCATGCTAACATCACTGGCATCAGTATTTACCGGCAAGAAGGTAAAGCCTTATCTGGCTATGACCGGAGAAATTACCCTTCGTGGAAAGGTGCTTCCGGTAGGAGGTATTAAGGAGAAAATCCTTGCGGCTAAACGTGCCGGCATGAAAGAAATTCTGTTGTGTTATCTGAATCAGAAAGATGTTCAGGAAATACAGCCGGAGTTTATTCGTGGTCTGAAATTTCATTATGTGCATACCATGAATGAAGTGCTGGAGTTTGCACTGCAATCCGGTAAAAAAGGCAAATCGAAGAAGTAATCAGTAAATGCGTTTCTTGCGCACCATCATGTAGTACGAGGGCTCAATAGCTTCTGTTTTTCCCTGCAGGTTCAAGATAATACTCACCGTGCCACTCCGCTGATTTGCGCTCAGTGGGAGCAGGGTTATCTTGGCATTGTATTCCTTGATCAGTTCGCCGGGGTCGCTCTGAATAAAGGGCGATGCATCACTTTCATAATAACACTCTGCCTTTAAACCACCTGTTGAAGAATCGCAGATGGCGGCAAACATGTAATCGTATAACGAGTCAATAACGAAATATAATCGGAGCGGCTGATTCAAATAACTATATATCATTTTTGTTTCTACCTGTTCGTAGCCCGAACGTTGCAGATTAAAATCGTAATTCAGATAAGCCGTTTCGGTATTCGGAGATGGAATTTCAGTTGGCTGTTGTGCAGAAGTATGTATAATAAAAAAGCAGAGTATGAGCGTAATACAGGTTTTCATGGAGTCGGTATTTGATGGCTAAAATTAATGTTTTCCTCAACGACTGCAAGTACTTTTTTGCCTACAATTAACGATTTGTATCGGGTAAATCAACAAGATTGATGAATAAGCCACGTACATAAACTTAACTTTGCGGCTATGAAAATTCGTGTCGGAATATTTTTTGGCGGCTCCTCACGCGAGCGGGAAATTTCATTTGCCGGCGGCAGAACGGTGTATGACAATCTGGATAAAGCACTATTTGATGCGGTGCCGATTTTTATTGATTCAGACAATGAGTTGATTGAACTGGATTGGAAATATATTTACAAAGGAACCATTCGTGATTTTTACCCGCCTGTTGCATTTCATCCCACCTCAGAATTTCCATATCAGATTTATCTGGAATCCTTAGGCAAAACAGATCGACAACAAAAAGATCAGATCATCGAAGCCGTAGGCAAACGTATTCAGCACCAAGATCTGAAATCGCTAATCGATATTGCCTTTCTTGCTCTGCATGGCTCATCGGGAGAGGATGGCAGTATACAGGGCTTACTGGATTATCTTAACATACCATATACCGGATCGGGCATTTTGCCATCAGCCATCGGAATGAATAAAGCCATACAGAAAAAGTTTATGAATCTGGCCGGATTTGGAGCAACAGCCTATTTCACCATTACCCGAAGTGAGTGGGAGCAAGGTATATCCGTATACGATAAAGTGAAACAGGAAATAGGTTTTCCCTGTGTTATCAGACCCGCCAATCAGGGCAGTTCAATCGGGGTTAGCATCCTTCAGGCTGACGATGAGCATGCGCTTAATGAAGCTGTCAAGAAAGCTTTTTTCTGTAAAGAGATTGATCTTAAAGCCTGGCGACACTTGCAGATCGGGGAGAAGCACCAGTTCATCCAAAGGTTAACGGATATTCGAGATCAGCTGGGCTTGCCCGTTGTGGCCGGTGAACGCATCGTGTATCACCCACAAGAATTACTCGCCCTCCTTGATGCAACAACAGACGATACCATCCTGCTCAGGGCATACGATGGAGAGTGTGAGCTACTCGTTGAGGAGTTTATTGAGGGCAAAGAATTTTCGTGTATCGTAATACAGCATAAAGCAGGTGTGCCTATTGCATTACCGCCTACAGAAATTGTTAAGGGTAAGGAATTATTTGATTATCGCTCTAAATATCTCGCCGGACTTTCTCGCAAAATAACTCCCATACAATTGCCGGATGAAGAGATTCACCGGATACGGATGGAGTGTGAGCGTCTGTTTCGTTTATTTGAATTTAACGTATATGCCCGTATTGATGGCTTTTATAAAAATGATGGCACCATCATTTTAAATGATCCGAATACGACGTCAGGAATGTTACCTTCTTCATTCTTTTTTCATCAGGCCGCAGAAATCGGATTAAATCCATCACAGTTTCTAACCTATATTTTGTATACCTCGTTAAGTGAACGTATCCGTAGAGGATTTAAAGTCTATCACACCGAACGCATCCGTGAACAATTATTGAAAGATATGGATACATCATCCCAATCCGACAAACAAAAGATTCGTGTTGCGGTACTGTTGGGTGGCTATTCCAGTGAGCGTCATATATCGGTTGAGAGTGGCAGAAATATTTATGAAAAATTATCTTCATCTGATAAATATGAACCGATACCGGTTTTTGTTATGGGTGATGATAAACAATACAGCCTTTGGCAGATTCCAATTAACATCCTGCTGAAAGACAATGCCGATGATATACGGGATAAAATTTTACAGTTTAAAAAGCATTCGGTTATTGAATCCGTAAAAAAAGAGTGCATTGAAATAACGGGCACTTTCGCCACACAGGGCTATCGCTTTGAGCCAATGCAACTTTCCTTTACCGATCTGGCTCAGGAAGTTCAGGCAGTGTTTATTGCCCTTCACGGCAGACCGGGTGAGGATGGAACGATACAACGTGAGCTGGATAAAGTAGGCTTACCCTATAACGGCAGTACGCCGGATTCATCCGAAAAAACAATAAATAAGTACGTTACCAATCAGCTATTGAAACGCAATGGCATGTTGATCACAGAACAAACTGTAGTGTCGAAGTCGGACTGGATAAAGAATCAAACTTTGTTTTTTGAGGAGATTTCCAAAAGGCACCATTTTCCATTAATTGTTAAACCTGTTGATGATGGATGCAGTTCTGCAGTAAAGAAAATTAATAATACTGGAGAACTGCAAGCATTTACTGCACTGATATTCAGGGATCACGACGAATTGGATGCTACTCATGCGCATACACTGAAATTAAAACCCAAAGAGGAGTTTCCCCGAAAGCAGGAATATCTGGTTGAAGATCTGATACAGGCAAATGGAGCCATACATTTTCTGGAAATAACCGGAGGTCTGCTTACCCATATGGATGAACGTGGACAGATTACCTACGAACTGTTTGAACCATCCGAAACGCTTACCACCAACGATGTGCTTTCGCTCGAAGAAAAATTTCTTGCCGGTGAAGGACTAAATATTACCCCGGCTCGTTTCTCAAAAGATGCCAAACAATACGAACATATTATGGAACAGGTAAAGCGTGATCTGGAGAAAGCCGCCCGTACATTGCAGGTTACCGGTTACTGCCGGATTGATGCGTTCGTGCGAATTTTTCCAGACGGGAGAGCCGAAACCATAGTAATAGAAATAAACTCTTTACCCGGTATGACGCCGGCTACCTGTATTTTCCACCAGGCCGCACTACACAAATACAAGCCTTATGATTTCATAGATAAAATATTAACGTTTAGCTTTAACAAAAAAGTAAGTAAGGCGAATTCAGCAAATGTTTAAATTCCTTTTCAATAAAACATTCTTGTTTCATCTGGCGGCCGCCCTCTCCAGCATCGTTGTATTATTTCTATTGGTCATATTTTTTATTCAGAATTACACGGTACACGGACAAACAATCACGGTTCCTGACCTAACCGGTAAAAGTATTAATGAGGTTAAGAAAATATTAGATAATAAAAACCTTGAATATAAAATTGTTGACTCCTCATTTAACGACAAATTTCTTCCGTTGTCTGTTTTAGATCAAAATCCAAAAGCCGATCATAAGGTAAAAGATGGTCGTACCATTTACCTTACCATTAACTCAAGACAGGCACCTAAAATAAAGATGCCCGACTTAAAAGACGTATCGCTCAAGCAGGCCGGGGTATTGCTCAACAGCTATGGTTTAAAAGTTGGCCGACTGATTTATAAACCGGATTTAGCTCAAAATGCCGTACTCGATCAAATGATAAATGGTAAGAGCATCAAGCCCGGCGATTTTGTCTCAAAGGGATCGACAGTCGATTTGGTGTTGGGTGATGGTGTTGGGTTAGCCGACATAGAAGTTCCTGTACTTGTAGGCTTAACTCTTGCAGAGGCTAAATTTGTTCTGGATGGTGTTGGCTTAAATCTCGGCGCTGTAGTTGCCGATAATACAGTAAGTTCCGACTCGCTCTCTGCATATATATTCCGGCAAATACCCGATCCGTCTACACTTAATAATATGATCAAGCCCGGAGAGCCTGTTGATGTATTTATATCCAATGATCAGTCTAAAGTACCTCGTCAATAATCTTTAATCCAACGCCTGATGCAATCAAATTTTCATATATGTAAGCAGCTGCGATTTACGAAACTGATGCTGTTTTTTTTACTCGTTATGGTCATCGTCCTCGACAGGGTGCAGGCTCAGGAGTTGCTTTCGGGTACCGATTACAATCCTTTACTGCGTAACGAGAAGCCTATAACTATTGATAGCAGAGGCAGTACACTCACCTTGCCATTCATTGATGACTTTTCTTACTGTCAGCGTTCAAAATACCCTGATCCGCTTTTGTGGCAAAGCAATCAGACCTATGTAAACTGCACCTATCCCTTACGTCCTCCAACGATTGGTGTCGCAACTTTCGATGGGCTTGATGCCTCCGGTGTTCCCTACGATACCACTCAAATCAGTTTTAATCCTAAGACGGCAGACACCTTACGATCCTTATCTATCGATTTGTCATCTTACACTGAGGCAGATTCACTCTATCTCAGCTTTTACTTTCAGGCACAGGGGCTCGGCGATACCCCAAATAATAATGATTCTCTGATACTTGAATTTTTACGCTTTAATGGTAGTTGGAGTAAGCGTTGGGGTGTGAATGGTCAGGCATTTAATGAATTTAAAATTGTCATGATTCCTATTAAGGCTACTGAATTCTTTCACGACCTATTTCAATTCCGCTTCATCAGCTTTGCTTCGGTAAATGGCAACAATGATCACTGGCATCTGGATTATGTAAAGCTCGATGCCAACAGGAATATTAATGATACGCTGATGAACGATATTGCCATAGAGCGTTTCAGCTCCAGCGTGCTCAGGAATTATACGGCCATGCCTTGGAATCAGTTTAAGGCAGATGCATTAAACGAGTTTGCCCCGGCGGGTACTATGTATTTCAAGAACAACTATGGCATTGCCAAAAACACAACGTATAGTTTTAAAATTGAGGAAGTCAACTCATCGAGTGTATTGGCTACTCAGCCATTGCAATCATTTAATTTTAATGCACTGAATCGCGACAGTGCGCAAGTAACGGCTATTGACCCTACTGCTATTCTTTCGCAAACAAATGCACGGCTTAAGTCAACCTATTTCTGCTATGCTACAGGAACCGGTGATTTGCAAAGTGCCAATGATACCGTTATACAGTTTCTAGAATTTGATAATTACTTAGCCTATGATGATGGCTCTGCAGAGAAAGTTTATGGCATACTGGGAACAGGAGCCAAAGCGGCATTGCGTTATCATGTGAACACCCCTGATACGGTTCAGGCTATCCGTATCCATTTTGCCCGGCTGCAAGGTGTGCAGAGTGGTCTGTTATTCTCCGTATTAGTATGGAGTAAATTAAATCCTGAGATAATTCGTTATCAGCAGGATTTTAACAAACCGGACTATATTGATTCATTGAACGGATTTGCTACCTACATCCTGGACAGCGGTATTGTAGTAAGCGATACATTCTATGTAGGGTGGTTACAATCGCAGCAGGATCTGATTTATATGGGATTTGATCGCAATACGAATTCAAAACAGCATCTCTTCTACAATATTGGATCAGCCTGGCAGAATACTATTTTTGACGGCTCGCTGATGTTGCGTCCTGTTTTAGGTAAACGTGCCGACCTCAATGTCGGAGTACCTTCACCGTCTCGTACATCAACCATAACTTTATATCCGGTTCCCGCAACGGATATACTTACTCTTGACGGGCTACACACAATGCAGGCAAGCCGTTATGAGATCTATTCAATAACCGGACAATGTATTCAGCAAGATGTATTATATGCTAAGTCGATTTCAATTACAGACTTAATACCCGGATTTTATGTTTTTAAACTCATACTACCCGATGGTACCGCTCAATCGTTTAAGTTTGTGAAAAATCAATAATACACTATAAAATTAATACCATGGAAGATATTACCGTAGATGAACTGCGCCGCCGAATGATGCAGGGAGAACAATTACATATTGTTGATGTACGTGAGGAGTGGGAGTATGATGAATTTAATATTGGCGCTAAACTGATTCCACTTGCTGAACTCCCTCAGCATATGGAATATTTGAATCAATTCAGAAATCAGGAATTGATACTTCACTGCCGCAGTGGTGGTCGTAGCGGACAAGCAAAACAGTTTCTTGCAAGTCAGGGATTTACCGGCGTGAGGAATCTACTTGGCGGCATGCTCGAATGGCAGCGAACGGAGCAGGTTTAAAGCACCTCAGCAACAACAAACGTACTGCCTCCAATATAGATGATGTCATCAGCATTTGCCTGAGTCTTGGCTTTTTGCAGTGCTTCAGACACCCGGTTACAGGCTATGCCGTTAAGATGATGTGCAGAAGCAATTTGCAATAGCTCGTTGACATCAAGTCCTCTTGGCAGGTCGGGTTTACAGAAATAATAGGTTGCATCCTTTGGAAATAAGGTTATGATTTTATTGATGTCTTTATCCTTTACAAAGCCAATAACGAAATGGAGTTTTTTGCCGGATGATTTCAGTTGCTGAATCGTTTCAATTAATCCGCCTTCATTATGTCCGACATCAGCCAGGATTGTGGGCTTCTCTTGCAACAAATCCCAGCGACCGCGCAAACCGGTTTTTATTTTCACCATGCTCAATGCCCGATGAATCATATCTTCATGAATCATATAACCATATTCGTTAAGTACATCGCAGGCGGTGAGCACGCCGGCTATATTTTTCATCTGATATAGTCCAGTTAAATCACATGCCACGGTTATCGGCTCCGGTTGATGATGAAAGTGATACTTTGCAAAATGATTAAATCGCTCATAGCCTGCGGCCTGATAAAAATCGCTCGCGAAATAAACCGGAGCATCTTCACTTTTCGCTTTAAGATTAAAAACTGCTTCTGTTTCAGTTTGTCGTTCGGATAAAACCACCGGAGTATTGGCTTTGATAATACCGGCTTTTTCGAAGGCAATTTTTGGGAGCGAATCACCCAGTAGGTCGGTGTGATCCAAGCTGATATTTGTAATGATGCTGAGATCGGGCGTGATGATATTTGTTGAGTCCAGTCGGCCTCCTAATCCGGTCTCTATCACCGCTACATCGATCTGTTGATCCGCAAATAGTTTAAACGCCATGGCCGTAGTAACTTCAAAGAAAGAAGCACTGAGGCTCTCAAAAAATAATCGATGGTCTTGTACAAAATCGATGATCGCCTGCTGACTAACCGGGGTGCCATTAATCCGGATGCGCTCACTGAAATCTTTAAGGTGCGGTGAGGTGTAAAGTCCGGTCTTATACCCGGCTTCCTGAAGGATGGCGGCTAACATATGAGAGGTAGATCCTTTTCCATTTGTGCCGGCAATATGAATCGTTCTGTATTGTTTTTGTGGGTGATGAAGGTGTTCACATAATGCAGTAATATTTCCTAAGCCACTTTTATATGCGGCAGGTCCAATTCGTGTAAACATCGGCAGGCGACTGTACAGATAGGCTATCGTTTCGGTATAGTTGTTCATCAGCAAATTCCGGAGACCATACGGCCATCAATTTCTATTAGGGCATTTACCGGTATGGCTATGCCATTATCCAAAATAATTTTTGATTCCTCATCATCAAAATAGGCTCTTGATATTGCTCCGTATATGGTATGCAAGCTCTGATTATCGTTATAAATAATCTTAATGTGTTTATGATCAGCTATCAATGATTCTAGAAAAGGATATAACGAATGCATCATCATAAGATGAGATAAACGTAGTCTATTTATTTTACCTTAAAGTTAAAGGTAATGGTACCGAACTGCTCTAAATCTTCACTTGGTGTAAGTTTCGATTCGTAGGCCGATTTTTCAGCCAGTTTAAACAGATATGCGTCTTCGGTAGTTGAACCTTGTCTGGTTGCCTGAGCGTGTATAACATTTCCAAACTTATCTACTTTGATATTTACCACCACCTTGCCTGTTTTTTGAGAATTATCTTTTACTACAGGTCGTTTGGAAAAACTTCTGCCGGCAAGATTTAATCCTATTCCGTCACCTCCTGCTCCAAGCGGATTATCTCCACCTCCGACATTCGAATTGCCGTTCGTAAATGGATTGCCATTTACCTTGCCCTGATCACCACTGCCAACCGTATTTCCCTGACTACTCACGTTATTATTCTTTGATCCGGTGAACAAGGCTTTAGGTTTTTGTACGGGTTTCTCTTGTGTCTGTGATGTAGTGGTGGTATTATTTTTCACAACCGGTTTATCAACCGGCGGCTTTTTAACTTTATTTTTTTCTTTGTTTAAAGAAATGCTCTGTTCGATATCCTGCGTTACCACATCATTATTTTTCACCGGTGCAATGGTACTGGCCTCGGGTGGAGTAGGGACGTTATAATCCGTACTCTGCGGAATCTCAGTGCCGGAGCCTGTTTCTGAATCCCCAAAGTTAATCAGTATGCCTCCGCCGTCTTCTTCTTGTGGTATAGGCATGGGTAAAAGCTTAATCAATAATAGAATCAGGATAAGCATACCGTGGAAAACAATCGTGCCGATGATACCTCTGATTCGCTCTTTCTTTTCCTGTTTATTTTCGTATGTTGTTATCATGAATTATTTCTCCGGTTGTGTTGCTAAAACGAGTTTAACCTTCATTTTATTGGCTATGTCCATAACAGTTACTACATAGGAAATAGGTACGTTAAAGTCGGTATGTAAAATAATGGTAGGATTAGGTTCGCTACCAATTTTTTGTTCAAGTATTGCTCGAAGATTCGCAACATCCACCGGTTGTTCTGCAACAAAGTATTGCATATTCTCATTTATGGCCACCGATATCGTAAGGTCTTTTTGCTTCTGAGAGGTAGTACTGTTGGGTAGAACCAGTTTTAAGGCATTTACATTAGGAACAATCATCGTAGTTACAAGCATAAAGAATATCAGCAATAGGAATACCAAATCCGTCATACTCGACATTTCAAGTGCCGGCCTAACATTATCACGCGTTTTAATTTTCATGTTGTTTACTTAACCGGTTCTTCTAATAAATCTAAAAATTCAATCGAACTGCTTTCCATTTTAAATATCACTTTTTTGATCATCGCCGATAATATGTTGTAACATACCAGCGCGATGATACCTACCACCAGACCGGCCACGGTAGTGACCATAGCCTCGTACATGCCGCTGGATAAAACGCCAATATTTATGGACTCGTGTGTTCGTTGATACTCCATATTCATGTCATAGAAGGCTCGCACCATACCGGTTACGGTTCCAAGAAAACCAAGCATAGGAGCCGCAGAGGCACAAGTTGCCAGGGCACTTAATCCCCGTTCCATCTTTACGACCTCAATATTGCCAACATTTTCGATAGCTTTTTCGATATCAGGCAGTGGTTTCCCGAGGCGCGATATCCCTTTTTCGATCATACGTGCCACCGGGTTGTTAGTGTTTTTACATAAGGCTTTTGCGGCATCTATATTTCCCGAAGTGATGTAATCACGAATATTATTCATAAAATTCGAGGGATCCTTTGAAAGTTTATTGATGGCAATCAGCCGTTCAATAATGATATAGACCGCAACCACCGAGCAGATTAATATGGGAATCATAACGGGACCGCCGGCCATAAGCAAATCGAACAATGTCATTTCTGACGTTGCGGGAACGGCGGTTTGTTGCAGAGCCGTTTGTGGTCCTAATGGTTGTGTGCTATCGATGATTTGAAGTAAGGTATGCATCATGGTCGTTTGAACGATGTTTATTTATTGTTATTGTATATCTCAAAAGTAGGTGCAGTGGCGTCTCTTGTTTTTTATATCAACCCACAAAAATTATATTGTTGTAGGCAATTATATACAAGTTATTTACAAGTACAGATAATAGGGCTTTAGTAATTCTAGGGTCCTCCGAGTATATGTACCGGGAACTTCATAGATAGTCAGATGATCGGTAATGATATCTTGTTTGCTCCGGCGTAGTTCCAGAATAATTCGAAATGGATTGGTATGTAAAAAATTTGAAATCAGACATTGCCGGGAGATAAAGAGTTGATTCGCCTCAAAAATGTTTTTGAAACGAACAGATGCATATGCGGGAATCAGGAAATAGGCTTGTCCCTGATCTGTGAGCAAATTGCAACTTACTTTGGCAAGTTCTTCAAAGGAGAGCGTATTGGTGTGGTGTGCGGTATTTCGCCTACTATCCTTACCGGTTAACTGATGTTCGTGAAATGGGGGATTACAAATCAGTGTATCTGTTTTACCTGTAGAATTTAAGATATGACTCTGACGTATATCGCCTTGTATTAACCGTATTCGATCCATCCACGGCGACTTATGAATATTATACGCTGCCTCCAGCGAGGCTTCTTTATCAAGTTCAATAGCTGTGATGCGGGCTTCAAATCGTTGAGCAAGCATTAAGCTTAACAGACCGGTGCCACAGCCTATGTCCACTATATGTTCAGAAAATCCGGGATTAACATAGGCACCGAACAGGCAAGAATCCGTGCAAACCTTCATAGCACTTTGCTCTTGTTTTATGGAAAACTGCTTGAAATGAAATGTCGAATTACCCAAAAAATCTAAAATATCTGAAAAGCAAATTAACAACGGCTTGTTTTAATATGGAATTCTGTTATTTTTGCCTTCCGCTTTTAAAAGCAATGGCCCCGTAGCTCAACTGAATAGAGCATTTGACTACGGATCAAAAGGTTTCAGGTTTGAATCCTGACGGGGTCACATAGTTACGACACAGAACGCTTTGTTTTATCTGTGCAATTTGGCGAAAATGTTTAATCAAGCCAATCAGTCTGCTAAACGTTCTAAATAAGATATTCAACGAACAAAATAAGCTTCTTGTCAAATAAGCTATTTGTGTAACATTCAGGTAGCCTAATTTAGATTAATAAATCAAACCTTATGATAACTAAATTACAAGCTAAATTTATCGGTTCACTGCTCTCTTTTTTAACGGTATTCTTCGTTACATTATGTAGCGCACAAGTTTCAAACTATCAGTTTTTTCAGCTATCCGGCACGTATACACCTATAACCGGGGGCACGTTAATTAACGATGGAATATTGTCGCAATCGCGACAATTTGATGATGAAGAAGTTGAGAATATTCCTTTGGGTTTCACCTTTAATTATAATGGGTCTTCATTTACTACGGTTAATTTAAGTTCAAATGGTTTTTTAACCTTCAATCCGATCATCACTACATACTCCCCAATCAGTTCATCTGCACCAAATCGGGTAATATCTGCTATGGGGGCCGACCTGGCTTCGGGTGTGAATATAATGGGTAACACCATTCAGGCGAGCAACCTGATTACCAATGTGGCCAGTATAAATGGATTGAGTGTAGGGCAGGCAATTTCTCAAACAGGCAACAACGTTTTTCTACCGGGTACTACTATCACGGCCATTTCAGGATCCGGACCCTTTACATTAACGATGAGTGCTGAGGCTGATGCTAATGCAAGCGATGAGATTATCGAGTTTAATTTCGATAGTCAGGTGCCCGGGGAGAATCCTTCGGAGTTACGTTATCAAACCATAGGTACAGCTCCAAACCGCACGTTTGTAGCCCAGTATACCCGCTTAACCCGTTACGGCTTTTTTTATGATAATCTGAATTTTCAGATTCGTTTAAATGAAAATGGATCGATTGAATTTGTATATGGTGATTTTACCTGGAGTAGTTCATTACAAAATACCGCTCAGGTTGGTATAAAGGGTAATACCAATAATGATTTTAATAATCGCAGGGGAACAAACTGGAATGCGACCACGCCGGGAACAACAAGAACAAGTTTTGTTGTTGCAGGATCGAATAATATACCGCCTGTTTCAGGAACTACATTCCGCTGGGCCTTATGCACTTCGGCAGAGATAGTAGTAACTCCTGCAACAGATACGCTTTGTGCCGGTCAGTCATCGTCATTAACCGCTTCAGGAGCCGTTTCCTATACGTGGGCACCTGAAGCCGGACTCAATACCTCAACCGGAGCAAATGTAATCGCATCGCCGACCACTAGTACGACTTACACTGTTCTCGGTTCGGATGCCAATGGATGTGTGAATACGGCAACAGTTTCTGTTTTGGTATCCGGAGGGCCCAGCATATCTGTTAATGATGCTACCATCTGTTCTGGTAATAATGCAGTGCTTACGGTGACACCATCCAATCTGAACTATAGCTGGTCTAATGGCGAAAGCACATCATCGATAACTGTCAGTCCTGCATCTACAACTACATTTACCGTTACGGTAACGGATGAAGCTGGTTGCTCTGCTAGTGTTGATGGAACCATTACTGTTGATACGCTGACTTTCAGTAACACCGACGTGGCGGTATGTAACAATCAGTTGCCATATAACTGGAACGGTAACGATTACAATGCGGCAGGAAGCTATGAAGTTACTTTGAGCGGAGCCAACGGCTGTGATAGTATCGCTACTTTAATCCTTACAGTAAATAACACCGGCAGTTCAACAACCGACGTGGCGGTATGTAACAATCAGTTACCATATAACTGGAACGGTAACGATTACAATGCGGCAGGAAGCTATGAAGTTACTTTGAGCGGAGCCAACGGCTGTGATAGTATCGCTACCTTAATCCTTACAGTAAATAATACCGGCAGTTCAACAA
>BJGO01000003.1:33235-39012 GCA_014190535.1 Bacteroidota bacterium
CCATATAACTGGAACGGTAACGATTACAATGCGGCAGGAAGCTATGAAGTTACTTTGAGCGGAGCCAACGGCTGTGATAGTATCGCTACCTTAATCCTTACAGTAAATAATACCGGCAGTTCAACAACCGACGTGGCGGTATGTAACAATCAGTTGCCATATAACTGGAACGGTAACGATTACAATGCGGCAGGAAGCTATGAAGTTACTTTGAGCGGAGCCAATGGATGCGATAGTATCGCTACCTTAATCTTATCAGTCAATACACCTCCTGTTTTGACAAGCATAAGCGGATCTACTTCTGTTTGCCCGGCCACTGCAAGCACCTACTCCATTAATCAGGTTGATGGTGCCACATATAACTGGACCTACTCATCAAACTGGCTGACTAATTCCGGTGCAGGCACTAATGCGATTAATGTTACTGTTGTTGATACATCGTTCCTGACCGTTACTGCCACAAATAGTTGCGGTACCAGTAATCCGGTTACCATTTTTGTGAATTCACAATGTCCGCTTCCATCAGGAGTAGGTACGACCTCGGTGAACAGTACCTCAGCAACAATCTCCTGGAACAGTGCATCATGTAGTCAGCAGTATACTGTACAAATAAAACAAGTAGGTACGGGTATATGGACAAGCTTCAACGCGGGAGCCAATACCACATATACCTTCACCGGATTAAATCCGTTAAAGAATTATCAGTATAAAGTCATCAATATCTGTTCAACTTTACCGGGTACACCAATATTGTATGGTCCGGTATATTCTTTCTCTACACCTGCCGCAAATGGTTGTACATTGCCACAGAACTTAACTGTTACTAATATTTCTGCATCTTCAGCTAAAATCAACTGGAATACGCAGACCGCATTCCGATTCAGACTCCGTGTGCGTCCGGTTGGTACAACTACCTGGACGTCATACACCATAACCGGTTCACAAAATAGTATCATTTTAACGAATCTGAATTCATCTACGGAATACGAATATCAGATGCGAACAGAATGTTCTTTGGGTGTATTCTCCGGATTTACGGGCAGAAAGAAATTTACTACCCTTGCCGGCCGTCTGGATGAAATCGAAAATCAGACGAGCTATAATCTCTATCCTAATCCGGTTCTTGATCGTTTAAATATTGCGGCACCATTCAGCGACGACACCTATTACGATGTGTATATCTCTAACACCCTTGGGCAGGTTATGTTGACGCTTCAGGCATTACGTGGTTCAAATCAATCTGTTGATTTAACATCATTACCTGCCGGAGTGTACATTGTAAATATCAAAGAGGCTGAAGAAATCAGATCATACAAGATTGTAAAACAATAACACCACCTATTTAATGACAAAAGCCGGTATATCAATTATACCGGCTTTTTTATTTTCCTGTCTTAATTATCAGCAAACGATGAAATTAAACTTATATAAGGAGGAGCGAACGGAATCCGCGTGAGGCATAATAGGATTCAGCGGTATTATGGTAGGTGAAGACCGTATCAAAACGCCGGTCACAGAACAATGCGCCACCGAGAGCACGAATAGGTGAGGGTGTGGCAATCCAGCTGGATGTTTTATTATCAAAGGAGCCGAGGCGCTGTAATATGCGGTATTGAGTTTCGTCGAGCAGTTGAACGCCCATTTCTTCGGCCATCTTTAAGGCGCTGTTCAGTGGTTTATTCAGTTTGCGTTTTTGTAATGCTTCATCATCATAACATAAGCTCCTTCGACCATGAGGGGTCTCAGGGCTACAATCCATAAAAATCAATGCTTGGTGATTATCATCAATATGGGTTACATCCGGTTCGCCCCCGGTAATTTCCATCTGATAGAGCGACCAGATTTTTTGTTCCTGATTCTGTAGATTGGCAAGAATATCATTCCACTTACTGTCAGGATGACGATTCATGTTTTTTTCGAATCGATACTGCAGTGTTTGGATAAAGCTGGATTGCAGACCAGCACTTAATTTTCTTTTCATCGATGCGAAGTTATTCATATGTCACCATGGATTTTATTACATCCGTGACGTTGCACAGGAATATATTAATGTTTATTATGTTTGTGAGCATATCGCATGCGTTTCGTTCTTGTACTCATCTTCATAATTTATTTTGGTTTTGTAACGGCACAGGACAAACTATGGCATGTAGCACTTACAAACAATGCAACCTCATTTCCTATTACCGGATACCCTGTTTTGTTTTATGCCAACCTGCATCCCGGTATAGATGCGGCCTATATGAAACAAATAAATCACAGCGATAAAAATCGCTTACTTCTCCAGGTGCAATCTACTTTCTATTATCATCGTTTTGTTCAATCGCTCATAACGTGCTCGCCAAGTCTTATCTATGAGTATAAATTAGGGAAGTTGAATTTTTTAAATATCGGTTTGGGTGCCGGAGGGGGATTGGCTTTTGAGCATGAGGCAACTTTTAAATTAAACAGCACCGGCGACTATGAACAAAGAAGCATGTTACATCCAAGAGGTCAATATCTTGTTCAGTTTCAGTTCGGTTATAATCGCATACTCATTAAGGATAAGCTATCCAGTCCCAAAATAGCGATCGGATTTCGTACCACTATGCAGGGCACGTTTGTTAAGTCTTATGTTCCGCTCTTGCCGGTTAATTCATGTTACATAGGGTTGCAATTTCCAATAAACAAAAAAGTAGTGCAAGACCAATGACATCACGTGTATTGATTATACTCAGCATAGTTCTCCTGATCGTGTCATCGTGCAGGCGCGATATTGATGATACCATAAAACTGGATTGTACGAATGCTTTCAACAATCCAACACATCCAAAAGCTATACTTTATCAAAGTATTATAGATCACTATGTTGAAAAAGGGATACCCGGCATTTCGATACTTATTAAAGATAGTGATGGTGTATGGTGCAGTTCATCCGGATATGCCGATCTCGAACAAAAAATACCCTTCACCCCTTGTCATATTTCCAAGGGTGCAAGCATAACCAAATTACTCGTGGGAACACTGACTATGATGTTGCAGGAAGATGGTGTCATCAGCCTTGATGATCCTATCGATCAATACATCGATAAGGATATCTTAAGTAAAATAGATCGATCGGAGGGTGTTACCATTCGTCAACTGATGAATCACACCACAGGTATCTACGATGTTATTACCTCATCCGATTTCTACCTGGCTGTTTTAAATAATCCTAATAAAGAATGGACACAGGAGGAACTGCTTGCTTTTGTCTATGGGCAAAAAGGCTACGATCTGAATACTTATCCCGCACATTACAGCAATACCAATACCTTATTATTAAGTATGTGTATCGAGAAGGCTACCGGTACGCCACACCATAAATTATTGCGTGAGCGAATTTTTAATCCGCTTGGCATGAACGCTACCTTTATGCAGGGGCGGGAAAAAATACCTAATCTGGCTGCACAAGGCTACTACGACTTACATAATAACAGCAGCATTGTGAATGTCTCTAATCTGATCACAGGTAGTGGCAATGGATATGGCGGTATCTATTCCAATGTATTCGACTTTTATTATTTCATACAGGCATTGCTCGTTGACAAAACAATAGTAAGTGAAGCATCGCTCAACGAAATGCAAACCTTTGTGCAGGAGGATGATGATTTTTACACCGGTTACGGAATCATAAAAAAGTTTACCAAGAAATCCACGTTCGGAATCGGACATACCGGCCGTGATCTGGGTTACAGTGCGAATTTGTTCTATTTTCCCGAAAAGGGATATACTATGGTGTTTTTTGTGAATTACGGCACAAACGGGAATAGTAATCTTAAGCAGGTATTTCTTGACTTCGAAAATGCAATTACCGACAACTTAATCTCAGATTAATTAGATTAGCACCATGGAAGGTAAATTTATCTATCTCATTTTTCTCGCAATTTATTTCTATCTGCAATATCGTGCCGCACAGAAGAAAAAGCAACAGGAGCTAAGTAAAGAACATAAGGAGCCTCAGACGGATTCCGGTAAAGGGCGCGGTTTTAAAACCCTTGAAGATATACTTAAAGAAACACAGCGTCAGTTTCAGGAGACCAAACCAAAAAAGCAAACCCAAACTCAGCCGCTCTCCAACCCGGATAAAAAAGAAAAAATCAGAACACCCAATACGTATGAGTCTATTGCTGATAAACATAATGAAACAAAGTCAGCATACACACCACTTACAAACAATGAATCCTTTACAGGAGAAGAAGGTCAATCGGTATTTGCTCACGCCTATCAGGAGCAGGCACAGCCCGATCAGCATCAAGGGCAAAGCACGCCACCTATTACCGACTTGCGACAGGCAATCATAGCTGAGGCAATCCTGAACAGACCTTACGCATAAACAATCTGTGCGGTGGTTCTGGAGCGTTGCTCCACATAAATTTGTCTACTTTTCAGATAACGGTCAATAGCTTCCTGCTCAAAGTGCCTCACGGTTAAGAGATGCAGGTGCTCATTAATTTTTACTTTAAAGGCTTGTTGCAACCGCTGTACCATAGCAATTATTTTTTCCGGTTGATCATCAACACAGATAGAAAAGCTCAGGGCAGAGTTCTGCATCAGATTTACCTTTATACCATACTCATAAAGTGTATTGAATATATCACTCAGATTATCTTCAGCGATAAATGAAAAATCTTTAGCAGAGAAACTGATGAGCGTTTGATTCATCTTCATTACCCAAACAGGAGGCAAGGATCCTTTTTGCATAACCTCGTGAACTTCGGTTCCTGGTTCCTGATCGTTTATGAATGAGCGCACATACAAGGGGATCTTTTTATTCTGGAGCGGTTTGATTGTTTTTGGGTGAATAACGGTTGCTCCATAATAGGTCATCTCTATGGCTTCGTGATAGGATAATTCCGGAATGAGTTCAGTATCCTTGAAATAACGGGGGTCAGCATTAAGCACGCCGGGCACATCCTTCCAGATGGTTACGGAGGTGGCATCCGTGCAGTAAGCAATGATAGCCGCTGTATAATCCGAACCTTCACGACCGAGCGTGGTGGTAAAATTTTCAGTAGTACAGCCGATAAAACCTTGAGTCAGTATCATACGTTTATGATCAGCAAGGCCTCGTTGAATATGAAGTTCGGTATCAGGCCAGTTGATTTTGCCTTCACGATAGGTGTTGTCTGTTTTGATCCATTCACGGGCATCGACCCAGTCGATAGCAATGTCGCTGTATTGAAGGTAAGCCGCCAGCATACGTGTTGAGGTCATCTCACCAATCGAAACAATCTGATCATAGATATAATCGTAGCTTTCGGTAGGTTCATCTTCCAGAATCCAGTCTATTTCCACAAACGTGTTATTTAGTGATTCATACACCGCATGTTGATGGTCCGGAATTAACGCATTCATCAGATTAAAATGATTGCTTCTTACGGCTGCAAGAAGCTGATGGGCCTCGCCGGTACGATTCATATATGCATCAACCACCTGCTCCAGTGCATTGGTCGTTTTGCCCAGGGCAGATACAACAACAATTAGGTCTGAGGCAGACTCCTTTTGCAGGATGCGTGTTACATTTCTAAAGCCGTCGGCATCTTTTATTGAGGCGCCGCCAAATTTATATACTCTCATAAAGTCGAATCAAAATCGGTTAAGACAAATTGATGAGGATGCAATTTACCGGTTATCCAGTCGGGATCGAGAGAAGCCTGATATTTTTTATAAAAATGAATAGCCGGCTCATTCCAGTTCAGTACGTGCCAGCGGAGCTGATGCGCCCCGGTATCTTTGCAATAGGTGATCAATCGGTT
>BJGO01000004.1 GCA_014190535.1 Bacteroidota bacterium
TCATTCTGAACGCAGCGCAGCGTAGTGAAGAATCTCCTAGACTCCTCCTACCTCGGAGTGACAAAAACGAGCCCCTGTCATTCTGAACGCAGCGCAGCGCAGTGAAGAATCTCCTAGACTCCTCCTACCTCGGAGTGAAAAAACGACCAATTATCTATGAGTAACAAGGAATCTCAACAGCAATTAATGCATAATAACAACCGGATAGTGGCCTATGCAATTTGATGCGCGGTATATGGTAAGGAGGTAGGTGCCGCCGGCAAGATCGCTCACCGAAATGGCGTGTGGTTTATGAGCGTTACACGTGCCTGATCTGATTACACGACCGGTGCAATCGGATAATTGATAGGTCAGCATGGCGGCATCGTCGAATTTCGCCAACAGGTACAGTTGCTGATTGGCCGGCACAGGATACACCGATACCTTGCTATTTGCAAGTTGTGCCGCGCCGGTGGTGAGTGGTTTAAAGTGTGCGGTGAACGAGAGCGGCTCTGTTGTATTGAGGGTATCTAAAAAAGTGTCGGTAAGCGTATCGGCAAGCACGCTGTTGGGCTCCCAGTGCGAGAAGGTAAAGCCGCTTGCCGGAGTAGCCCTTATGCCAATAGGTACGTTGTTGAAATAGGTGCCCGTCCAAGGAAATTGTTCGGGCGTGATGGTGCTGATGGAAATGGTGCCTCCCTGCGGTGGTACGGTATTTAGTGTAACGGGCAGTTTATTGCCCAGTTGAAAGTTACCGACGAGATGGTCCTGTACAATTTCGGTGCGAAGCAATAACTGATCGCGGAACACCAGATGATTTTGTATGAATCCGTTCATCTGATCGGTAACATTATTGGGGTCGCCCCAGCGGTAATACTGATTAGGCATTTCGGGCAATACCCAGTTGAAGATATTCGCTTCGCGTTGAGCGAGCAGATCGTTGGTATAGTAAACATTCATCACATCGGCAAAGCGGTTGATGAAGTTATTGCGGAAGCGCTGGTTTTGTATGCTTTTTAGAAAAATGTTAATAAACGGATTATCGGGATTTTGACCGAGCACATACTGTACATTATCGGAGTAGCAATCGGTCCAGGAATTTGGTGCCATCGATAACTCCAGGTCGATGGTGGCAAAGCGCCAGCGATGGTTTGTTTTATCCGATTTATAGATTTTGATGTTGTTGCCCGGCCAGTCGACATTGCCCATCCATGTTTGGCCAATGATATAGTCGGTGTAATAGTGGAGATCGAAATACTGATTTGCAAGCGACGAGTACGCGGAATCGCTGATGCTGAGCTGCGCCCAATTGTTGTAATCGTTAAAGAACGTGTCGGTAGATCCGTTTTGTGCACGAAGCACACTGCCATAGTAGTAGCTCAGACCCAGGATATGGAGTTGATCGGGGTCGGCCTGTTCGCTCTGAATGAAAAATTCGTCGTCCAGCTTTTCGCGGAGTTCGTAGAGGCCAAAGTAGGCGCCGTTGATATAAACACTCACCGGCCGGTAAGCCGAGTAGTAGGCATTCAGATCTTTACACATGGCCTGCACCTGACAGGCATCTTTATAGGGCAGTACCTGAAACTGATTACTGCCGTTACGCAGGTAAATATTGCTGTAAATGTTTCGCTGAGGGCGGTCGGGTATAAAGGGATAGTTGACAGGAGTATACCCCATTACGCCGTCGGCAAAGTTTAAGCGAAAAGAACGTTGCGGATGGGTGCGGCTTCCGCCGGCTCCGCCATCCATGCGCATGGCGGCAGGCGATGAAAAGATGAATTGTTTGGTGCTGTCGAAGTAGATGGCTTCGGCAGGTTTTTCCCAATCCTGAAATACGTTATCGAAAATGCCCTGAGGGCCATAGAGGTGGCTGTTGTCGGTTATTACGGAGAGTATTGGTGTGGTATGGTTTACATTAATGAGCACCGATGAGGAGCTGATGGTGCTCGGGAACTTGCCCGGTGCATAGGCTCTGGCACGCACGGCCGATGAGCTTACCACATAGATCGGTGAGCCGTTGTAGAGCTGGTCGCTTGTATCCGGTTCGTTACCATTTGTTGTGTAGTAAATGCTGGCTGTGGTATCGGCACAGGTCATCGACACAAGCTGTACCTGCGAATAAAAGCCTGAAGGGACAGAGAGCACAGGCGCCGGCGTGAAGGAGTTGTAGGTTTCGCTGTTGTTATTGGTTTGGCCGGGTGTAGGCTGTAGAAAGGTGCCGACTATGGTACTGCCATCGGGTTGCAGGCCAATGCTGTAGTCGATGGCCGGTGCTTTTACCAGCAGTGCGCTAACGACCTGCGACGCATTATTATAGAGATAGATGCGTTCGCCCTGTGCCGCTATTTTGAAGTTGGTATGCCACTCTTCATTGCCGGCAGAATTTTGAAACACATTACTTAATTCATTCATATATGTTGGCCCCACGCTCACATCGATATAATCATATAAGGCATTGTCGCTTGCCAGCACATTAAATGCCAGCGATGTAAGCGGTCCGGCGCTGAGGCCTGCGGCCTGCAACTCGGTTGCCGGTATGAGGAACTGATGCCGTGCACACCAGTACCAATTGCCATACGGAGCCGGATAATCGGTGGGCGAGTTCTCCGAATCTGCAGTACCTATGATGATGCCGTTAAGCTTAAGCACGGGCCGGCGATAGAAGGCCGCGCCATTGTTGGCATTGCAGGAGGCGTCGTTGCCGTCGTTGACGCTTGCCAGCGATGAGGCATAGGTAGTATTGGTGAGCTGAACAACGGAGTTAGCCGTGTATCCGAGACTGCTGTATGAACATATATTAATAATAATGTTAGATACACCATCCCACTCGTAGGGTGTCGTAAAGAGGTGTTCGTTCCAGCCGTTGCTTGGCGTGTAGGCGCCGGTATTCAGTGCCGGAGTAAATGGCGCAATAGGATATCGGTTTTTAGCGCTACAAAAAATAGTTGCATAACCGAATGCGGGTATGATTTGCTGAGGCAAGGGCCATTTAGTTGTATTGAGACTATCGTCGGTAAGGAAATAGCTGCCGAGACTGATATCAGAAGCGCCGGCATTATATAATTCAATCCAGTCCGGGTTTTCGCTGTCGTTGTCGGTGAGGGTTTGCACATTTTTATTAGACCCTTCGTTGATGACAAGTTGAGCCGAAACACGTGTGGCTATGAGCATCAACATCAAACCACTTACCGTTAACCGATTCAGGAAACGGATCACTGGTCTGCTTCTTAACATTTGTTTTTTATTCAATGGTGATTGCCCTGCGCGATGCTAAAATAGGATAATAAGCGGTCGCAGGCAACAGCGATGGGGCGCATTATGCAATACCATGTGATAAATACTAACTCCCCGAGAGCATCAACTTTGTTTTATTTGCATAATACATACATTGCTATGTCATCGAAAAAAATCTATCAGGAACATACCTACACACGCTGGCACGTGGTTGTGTTATTTCTTATCCCGCTGATTCTGTATGCACAGAGTTTCGGATTTAACTTCGTGTTTCACGACGACGACAGCATCATTTTACAAAATGCCGAAGTGTTGAAACAGTTCGACTGGCAAAAACTTCTGTTCACTGATGCGTGGATTTTAAAAAAGCAGATTGAGTTGTACCGCCCCCTGCAAAGCATCACCTTTGCCCTGGATTATCAGATCGGGCAAACCAATCCTGCAGTATATCACGTGCACAATATGCTTGCATTCGCGATGGGGATCGTGTTGCTCTATTTATTCTTTATTCAGCTGGGCATCACGGCGGCACACAGTTTTCTTCTAAGTGCCCTCTACGGAGTGCATTATCTCTTTGCCAATACGGTGTGCTGGATACCGGCCCGGGGCGATTTATATTTATTTCTCTTCAGTATGCTTACACTGTTGCTTTGGTTTAAGGTATTGCATTCGGGGCGCATGCTTTATGTTCTGCTGGCGGCGCTTACTTATTTTTTAGCGCTAATGGCCAAGGAGAGCGCCATTGTGGTATTGCCCATTGTGGCATTGATTACCTATCAGCAGAAAAAGCTTCAGATCAAAAATACATGGCTCCTGATTTTTGGTGCGCTGAGTATCATGCTCAGCGGCATCTATTTTTATATGCGTTCGCTCTCTATCATTAACACGCCCAATATCTTTACGCTTGAGGGCTTTCTTTATAACATCCGAATCATACCGGAGCAAACCGGCAAATTCTTTTTGCCGGCATTTTTTTCTGTGATGCCTGCATTTACTATGCTATTAACGCTACTGGGGTGCCTGGTACTTATGGTAATTGCATCGCTCCTATTTCTGTACCGCAAGCAACTACCCATGGGTATGATCGGGCTGGGCGCGACTTTATTTATACTCCCTACCCTGCCGGCCGTTGTTTACAAACCGCAGTTTACAGGATTTGCCTACGACTATCTGGATCACCGCTTATTTTTTCCGGCTACCGGCCTTTTGCTCATAGCATATCATCTGGTTCAATTACTGATCAGCAAGCGCATATCCACATCATACGTTTATATCCTGATGCTGGTCCTTGCCGGATACAGCTATGCTGTTTCGCGCAGTTATACCGATTATAAAACCTACTATACCAATGCTACTGAAACCAACCCGCGCAGTGGACTGGCATGGATGAATTTTGGCACACTCAGCACCCGCGAGAATAATTATGATATGGCTTTCAAGTACTTCTATAAAGCCAAGGAAGTAGTACCGGACAATATCGAGTTACGTTTAAAAATTGCTGACTCGCATCTTACCCTGAAACAGTGGGATGCTATGAAGAGGGAATGTAAAGAGATTATTGCTAAGAGTCCAAAAACGCTCAAAGCCTATTACAATATTGCTGATTATTATGTGGAAATGAATCAAGCGGACAGTATGCGGAGCTGGATGCAACGGGCGTATCGTCAGGATAGCAGTTCGGCTGAATACTATTATTATTATGGCTTTCTTTATAAACATCTAAATATTCCGGACTCATCGATTCACTATTTTGGTGAAAGCATTAAACGCAATACCACGTATTCACTGGCTTATTTTAACCGGGGCATGCTCAACGGCAATAAAGGTGATTATCAAGCCGCATTAAAAGACTTTGAAGAATATATCACGAAAGCTCCCGGAGACCCTAACGCCTACTTCTATTACGGGCAAGCACTTTGCTTTACCGGTAATGCAGGCAAAGGATGTGAGTTTCTGAAAGAGGCAGACCGGCGCGGTGTAAAGGAAGCCCGGGCAAAAATTGATTATTACTGCAGGTAGGCCATTTGCTGTTAGGGTCAATTGGTTTGCAGTGCCTTATTCGCACTGCTATAGTAGTTGAGCCAGTGGCCGATCATCTCATCGAGCATGGTTTCGAAGGTATAGCGTGGTGTCCAACCCAGCTTGGTTCTCAGTTTTGATGAATCCCCTTTGAGGTGATGCAATTCTTCGGGCCTGAAAAATTTTTCATCAACAAGAACGTAGTCTTTATAGTTGAGATCGAGTTTACTGAACACGTACTGACACAAATCTTCCACAGACCGGGAGATTCCGGTAGCACATACAAAGTCATCGGCCTCGTCGGCCTGTAACATCTTCCACATCACTTCCACGTAATCCTTGGCATGCCCCCAATAGCGTGTTGCTTTCAGGTTGCCCAGTTTGAGCACCGTGCTGTGCCCGAGTTTTATTTTAACTGCTTCTTTACACACTTTGTTGGTAACGAAATTTGTGCCGCGGCGTGGTGATTCGTGATTGAATAAAATACCGTTGGCGATAAACATACCGTAAGAGTGACGATAATTTCTGCTGATGTTGTAGGCAAACACTTTAGCACAGCCATAGGGCGATACGGGATTCATTGGCGTGGTTTCGCGCTGATAGCCGTCGGCATCGATCGAGTTGCCAAACATCTCGGAACTGCTGGCCTGGTAAACCCTGGTTTTGGGCGAAACCATTTTTACCGCTTCGAGCACATGGAGCGCACCCACTCCGGTTACGGCGGCGGTATAGAGGGGCTGGTCGAAACTGATGCGCACATGAGATTGTGCGGCCAGATTGTACAATTCATCGGGTTGTATTTTTTGTACCACTCGAATGAGCGATGCCAGGTCGGTGAGGTCGGCATATTCGAGTTTAACCTTGGTATATACATCGTTTAAGCGGGCCGTCTGATTCTCAGCAACCGAATTGCGCTTGAGAATACCCCAGACCTCGTACCCTTTGTCCAGCAAAAATTCAGCAAGGTATGAGCCATCCTGACCATTAATACCGGTGATGAGTGCTTTTTTCATTTTCGAATCGTATTATAATTTTTTTCAAAGTGTGTTATGGTTTCCTGCAGGCCGTCGCGGAGTGAGGTAAACTGAAAATCTCCGATAATCTGCTTGAGGTAGCTGTTATCTGAGGGTTTTCGGTATTGTCCGTCGGGCTTTGACGTATCAAAAATAATCCTGTTTTTAAAGTTGAAGATATCGCAGATGGTTTCAACAATTTCTTTAATAGAAACTTCATACGAGGTGGAGATAATAACCGGTTTGGTATGCTCATATTTTTCGAGCAGGAGTGAGGTGATCTGCGCCACATCGCGGCTGAAAATAAATTCGCGAAGTGGTTTACCCGAACCCCACACAACGAGGTCGGTATTGTTTTGTTTGGCCAGGTATACTTTATGTATCAGCGCCGGTATAACGTGGGCGTTCTCCAGGTGATAGTTGTCGTTTGGACCATATACATTCGTGGGGATCACCGAAAAATAAGCCGTGTTGTATTGTTTATTATAAGCCTGTATCATCGTATCGGCCATACGCTTGGCATAGGCATAAGGTGCGTTGCTGAAGTGCGGAGGGCCGAGATGGATTTTATCCTCATTAAGCGGATAGATTACATCGTCGGGGAATACGCAGGTTGACAGGTAACAAATTAATTTCTTTACACCATACCGATAGGCTACATCGATGATGTTGGAATTCATAAATAGATTGTCGCGGCAGAAGTCGGCTGGATAATTCATGTTAGCCCCCACTCCACCTACACGGGCCGCAGTATGAATGATCGCTTCGGGCTTATAGTCGAGCATCATGCGGTATACATCAACGATGCTGGTGAGATCATAATCTTTGGACCGGGGTTTCAACCCGTATTTCATTTCTGAACCAATCAATCCCGAACCACCTGTTACAAGAACTCTCATAGTATGCTGTATCGTTTGGTATTATGATTTTGAATGAGGCAAATGTGCGTGTAATCTTAACGTATTGGGGTTATACTGCGGAAACCGAAATTGCCGGCACCCAGGTTTTAAGTTTTTCAATCACGTAGTCCACTTCATCGCGGGTATTGTTATGGTCGAAACTAAAGCGCACCGCCACTTTATCGGCAGGAAGATGAATCGCTTCAAGTACATGAGATCCTTTACTGCTTCCGCTACTGCAAGCCGAACCGCTACTGGCGCAGATATTGTTCATGTCCAGGTTAAAAAGCAACATGGAGGTTTTATCATTTAAGGGAAATCCTACATTGAGCACGGTGTATAAACTTCGTGAAGGATCGCCCTGGATACAAATACCTTCGAAGGTGTTCAGGAGTTTTTGCTCCATATAATTTTTGAGATCGTTGATGTAGATGGCTTCGCTGTCGAGATGTTTGTAGGCCCGTTCCATTGCGGCGGCAAGACCAACAACGCCATATAAATTTTCGGTTCCGGCACGCATGTTACGCTCCTGAGCACCGCCGTAGATGAGTGGTGGGATGGTGAGGCTGTGATGTATATATATGAAGCCAACCCCTTTAGGGCCATTGAATTTATGTGCGGCACCACTGATAAAATGCACCGGTGTTTTTTTAAGATCGAAGCGATAGTGTGCCATCGTTTGAACGGTATCGCAGTGAAACAATGCACCAAATTCAGCGCATATCGCGGCTATTTCCCCGATGTCGATCATTGTTCCGATTTCGTTATTGGCGTGCATCAGCGAAACCAACGCAGGCTCAGCAAGAGTAGACAATAGCTGACGTAGTTGTGCCGTGTTGATACGTCCTTTTGTATCCACACCCAAAAGATGTACACGAACAGCGCCGCTTTTTTCGAGTTCCTCAGCGGTGTGTAATACGCAGTGATGTTCAATCGGTGACGTAATGATGTGTTTTATCCCTGAAGCTTTTACCGCCGAACGAATTGCCGTATTGTTTGCTTCGGTGCCGCCGCTGGTAAAAAATATTTCACCCGGCGAAGCATTTAGCAGGGTAGCTATGGTTTTGCGTGCCTTTTCAATAGCGGCTCTGGTTTCGCGGCCTTTTGCATGAATAGCCGAGGGGTTTCCGAATTTTTCGGTTAGGTAGGGCATCATCGCCAACAACACATCCTGATCGAGCGGGGTTGTTGCGGCATTGTCAAAGTAAACGTTCATTCGTAAAGGTAATGGGATGTGAATGTAGTATGAATCAGTGATGATTTTTAAGGAGGTTACCGATTTCAGCAATCATATTCTTGGCCAGCTTTTCTGCGGTAGACTCGTGACCGCTTTCGGCATAGATGCGAATGATGGGCTCGGTATTGCTTCGGCGCAAATGAATCCAGTCTGTATCGAATTCGATTTTGAGGCCATCCTCCGTATTATGGGGTTGTTTTTTGTATTTATTTTTTATGCTTAGTAATAGCTCATCGATATTGATCTGCGGGGTGAGCTCAATTTTATTTTTGGAGATAAAATAATCCGGATAGGACGCACGCAAAACGGAACATTTCTTATTGCTGTTTGCCAGATGCGTAAGAAAGAGTGCAATGCCAACAAGGGCATCGCGGCCATAGTGCAATTCGGGAAAAATAATCCCGCCATTGCCCTCACCACCAATTACAGCATCCACCGCTTTCATTTTGGTGACTACGTTCACTTCACCAACTGCGGTGCCGTAATGTGTTCCGCCATGTTTTTCCGTAATATCCCGGAGTGCACGCGTAGAGGATAAATTGGAAACCGTGTTGCCCTTACGATGACTGAGCACATAATCGGCAACGGCCACCAGGGTGTACTCTTCGCCAAACATAGTTCCATCCTCACACACAAAGCAAAGACGATCTACATCCGGATCAACGACGATACCTAAATCGGCCTTGCGTATTTTAACTTCGTGGGCAATGGCTGAAAGATTTTCGGGTAGCGGCTCCGGGTTATGGGGAAATTTGCCGTCGGGGGTGCAATAGAGTTCAATGACTTCTTCAACACCCAGCGCACGCAGTAAAGATGGCACGGCAATGCCGCCACTCGAGTTCACGGCGTCAACAACAACTTTAAATTTCTTTTTCTGTATAGCCTGAACATCAACAAGCCCAAGTCCCAGTATGGATAAAATGTGTTTCTGTATGTAGGAGTCGTTTCTGCTATACTGACCTAAACGGTCAACCGGCACATACTCGAATCGATCCTGTTCGGCGAGTTGAAGTATGGCTTTGCCATCGGCATCGCTGATAAATTCGCCTTTGTGATTGAGCAGTTTCAGTGCATTCCATTGCCCGGGGTTGTGGCTTGCGGTGAGGATGATACCACCGGCCGCTTTTTCCCATACAACAGCCATCTCTACCGTGGGTGTTGTAGACAAATCCAAATCAATCACATCGAAACCGCAACCAATAAGTGTGCTGCTGACCAAACCGGAGAGCATCGGGCCGGAGATTCGGGCATCGCGACCAATTACGATACGTCGGATGTCGGATTGGCCGGCAATGAATGCCGCATAGGCCGAGGTGAACTTAACAATATCAAGTGGGGTGAGGGCTTCACCGGGATTACCCCCGATGGTGCCACGTATACCGGAAATTGATTTAATCAGTGTCAACGTGCAAATAAGATTTAAGGTAACTCTTCAAAAAGACGATGCCGCTAAATTAGGAATTTACGTTCAGGCTTCAACGAAATCGCTCCAATATTATTTATAATGAAAATGCCGCTTATTTTTGAGCACTTGCAAACATCACCTTCCATTAACGAGAACTGGTTCAGCGAATGGTTTAACAGTCCATATTACGACCTGCTGTATCAGCACCGTAATGATGAGGAGGCCGCCTTATTTATCGATAAGCTACTGAATCATCTTGAACTGAAGCCTGATGCTGTTATTGCCGATATGCCCTGCGGCAATGGCCGGCACGCCAGACAACTGGCCTCAAAAGGCTATTCGGTTTATGCCTACGATCTGAGCGAAAAAAATATTCGCGAGGCCGCCAAGCACCAGGCGGCCAACCTGCATACTGCGGTTCACGACATGCGTCAGTATGTTGCCTGCAATGTTTTTGATGCGCTCTTTAATTTATTTACCAGCCTGGGTTATTTCCGTGGCGATTATGTTGATCGGCGCATACTTAAAAATTTTTATGCCGCCATTAAACCGGGAGGCAAACTGGTACTGGACTATTTTAATGCCCCTGTGGTGTTAAGAAATCTTCAAAAAGAAAGTCGCGTTACGCATGATGGTGTTGAATTCCATATTCAGCGATATTATGACGGCAAACGAATTATTAAAACCGTGGAGATCACCGATCGTCAATCGGTACATCACTTTGCCGAACGGGTACGTGCCTACACCATGACCGAGTTGTGCGATCTATTGCAACAAGCCGGATTCCAAATAACAGAGGTATTCGGCGACTATCAACTGCATTCGTTTGAAGAACAGCTTGCTCCCAGGTGCATACTGATTGCCCAAAAGAAACCCCTGTGATGGACTGGCTAACCGATATTGATCGCAGTTTACTTTTTTTTATCAATCAAACCTGCAACAATACGCTGTTTGATGTCGTGATGCCCTGGATCAGAGAGAAGAAAACCTGGATTCCGGCATATGTACTGCTCACCTCGTGGATTATATACCGGCATCGCCACAAAAGCTGGATGATCGTACTACTGATCGTATGCGCCGTTGCCCTTTCCGATCAGGTAGCCTCCGGATTGTTTAAACCGTTGTTTCACCGATTGCGCCCCTGTGCGGCACCCGGCATCCGGGAACACTTGCAACTGCTGATACCTTGCGGCGGCGGATATAGTTTTTTTTCATCGCATGCGGCAACGCATAGCTGCCTGTCTTTCTTGTTGATTTACTTGATGAAGCCCGTTAAATTACTGAGCGCGTTATTTGTGCTTTGGGCCTTTCTGATTTGCCTCGCACAAGTTTATGTAGCTTATCATTATCCGTCTGATGTATTCTGCGGTGCTCTGTGTGGTGTACTAATCGCATACCTTTTGGCCTATATTGCAAGCCATTATTTTCTGAAATTGCAACCCGCATCATAACGCATGGACAACTGGATTTACCTGGTACTTTTTCTGGCCCCATTCCTTGGAGGTACCCTTGCGTTCTTTTTTAAACCTAAGGTGGAAGGGAAGTATAAATTATTGCTGTCCTTTTCCGGAGCGTATTTGTTTTCGGTGGCGGTACTGCATTTTTTTTCGGTGATATTTTCTTCGGGACATATTGAGCATGCCGGTGTATATGTATTGCTTGGATTTTTTCTTCAACTGCTTCTGGAGCAACTCACCCGCGGACTGGAACACGGACACTTCCATGTTCATCACGATCATCATCCTTCGTTTGTATATACCGTGATGCTAGGCATCTGTATCCATTCGTTCTTTGATGGTATTCCTGTTTTTAGCGGAGAGCACCACGGCCACAATCATTCTATGCTATCGGCAATGGCCCTGCATAAATTGCCCGAAGGTTATGCCCTGGTGGTGTTACTTGGTTTACTGAACATTAAAACATCTACCTCATTCATCCTGCTGTTTCTGTATAGTCTGGTTGCTCCGGCCGGTGCCATGGCCGCTTCTTATTTCGACAATCAGAATCCTCAGGTGCTGATGATTCTTTATGCGCTGGTTGGCGGTTTGATCCTTCATGTTTCTACAACCATCCTTTTTGAATCAGAATCGGGACAACACCGTTTTACGTACCAGAAAATTGCGGCTGTTGGCTTGGGCTCACTCCTTGCCTATCTCACATCCATTTAAATCATACCCTTACTATGCAAACTGAATTCATTATCGTTACTCCCCAATTCGAAAAGCACATAGCACTGATACAACTCAACAGACCCAAAGAGTTGAACGCGCTGAACCTGCAACTAATGGGTGAGGTGCGCGACGCGCTGAAGATGCTAGATAACGATGACCATGTGCGTGCAATCATCATTACCGGAAATGAAAAAGCGTTTGCCGCCGGAGCAGACATTAAACAAATGGCCGGTAAAACAGCCATTGATATGTTAAACATTGATCAGTTCAGCACCTGGGATCAAATCAAGAAAACGAAAAAACCGCTCATAGCTGCGGTGTCGGGTTTCGCATTGGGCGGTGGCTGTGAGTTGATGATGCACTGCGACATCATTGTTGCCTCCGAAACGGCTCGTATCGGTCAGCCGGAAATTAAAATCGGTGTGATGCCCGGAGCAGGCGGCACACAACGGCTTACACGTGCCGTGGGCAAAGCATTAGCCATGGAAATGGTGTTAACCGGAAAATTTATCACCGCTGAAGAGGCCCTTCGTGCAGGCTTGATCAATAAGGTAGTACCTGTAGAATTTTATTTGAAGGAGGCGGTGCAATATGCACAACAACTTGCGGCCCTGTCGCCTGTTGCCGTAAAACTTGCCAAGGAGGCGGTGCTCAATGCGTTTAACTCTTCGCTCGATGAAGGACTGCACTTCGAACGCAAGAATTTTTATTTGTGTTTTGCCTCTGAAGATCAGAAGGAGGGCATGAATGCGTTTATTGAGAAACGCACCGCGCAGTTCAGCGGTAAATAAAAAACGGGAAGTGTTATACTCCTTCCCGTTCTGAGCATTTTACAACCTAAAACCCTAATTTATGTAAAGCTCATATGGTAAACGAGCCTGTACGCCCTTTATTGTGCTAAGCATTTTTAACTGCTGATAGTAAGGATATAAGGCACCCAGCGACGCTTTGATGTGTGCCTCTTCATTAGTTTCTTCATCCAGCATTTCAAAGATTTGCTCCAGACCGTTATCTTTTGATTTCGGAAATTCAACGATTCGGTATTTATCGGCTTTGGCCAGTTTAGCGGCAATGGCTAAGGCGGTATGGATATCGCCAAGAGTATCAACAAGACCATTGGCCAATCCCTGTTGACCGGTCCATACGCGGCCCTGAGCAATGGAGTCCACAAGATTCATGGGCATATTGCGTCCCTGCGCCACACGGGTTCTGAATTTCAGATAGATAGAGTCCACGCCGCGCTGTATGATAAGTTTTTCATCTTCACGAACCGGGCGTGTGAGCGTACCCAGATCGGAGTATTTACCTGTGCTCACCCCATCGAACGTGATGCCGAGTTTTTCGTTCATCAGCTTTTGTATGTTAGGCAGTATACCGAATACGCCGATTGAACCGGTGAGCGTATTAGGCAGGGCAACAATCTTGGAAGCACCGCACGAGATGTAGTACCCGCCGGATGCGGCTAAATCACCCATACTCACTACAACCGGTTTTTTCGCTTTCACCAGCTGTACTTCACGCCAGATGATATCCGATGCCAGTGCACTGCCGCCCGGTGAATTCACGCGCAGTACCAGTGCAGAAATTTTTTCGTCTTCACGAATCTTTTTTAATTGTTCTATCAAACGTGCAGAACCTATTTCAGAACGATCGCCCTTGCCATCAACGATTTCGCCCTGTGCATAGAGTATGGCAATTTTTTTATCGTCGAGCGATTTCTTTTCGCCATCTGCAGTGCGACGATATTTATTAACGGTCATGAATTGCAGTTTATCTTTTTCACCAAGCTTCAATTGTTTGCGCATATAGTCAGTCACCTGATCGGTGTAGTACAGGTCGTCAACCATTTTATAATTCAATGCATCGGAAGATGCCTGTATCAGCATGTTATCTGATACGTTTTTAACCTCATCAAAAGAAAGCTTGCGCCCATCGGCGATGCGTTGCATCATATAATTATTGAGATTGCCGATAAGATCAGCAACCATCACACGATTGGGTTCACTCATTTTATCGTAGCGGAAAGGCTCCGTTGCCGACTTAAACTTACCGCAGTAAAATACCTGAGGTTCAACCCCAACCTTATCGAGCATATTTTTGAAAAAGGTGATCTGTGAATTCAGTCCGCGCAATTCCATCAGGCCTGTAGGATTCAGAAATATTTTGCTTGCTGCACTGGCCACGTAATAGCCTTTTTGAGTATATACTTCGGAATAGGACACCACAAATTTACCGGACTCACGGAAGTCGAGTAAGGCAGAACGAATCTGTTCAGCTGTTGCAAAGCCACTGGTAAACATGCCGCACTCCAGATAAATCCCTTTGATATTGGCATCTGTTTTTGCCCGCTTGATTGTTTTTATAATATCGTTGAGTCCGGGAGTAATTTTTGGCTCAAACGAGCTGAAATTAAAATCTTCAAACGGGTTATTATTGGTCTTTTCGGCTATATCGTAATCGAGATTAACGTGGAGTATGGAATTTGGCTTAACCGTTACCTCTACCTCACTGGTTGATCCGGCTATGATGCCACCGATAATGGCGAATAGCACAAATAAGAGTAAAAAGCTTCCAATGATGAATCCCAACACGGAAGCGAAAAAGAATTTAAAAAATTGTTTCATGTCAATTTGGTTTACGGCTACAAATGTATAGGCCCCCGTGAGGTATCAAAACCGGAATATGATGATTGCTGTAAGAAAATGATAAACGAAATGGCAAGATGTGAGCCGTTGCCTATAGATTTACCGGCGTGAATACTGCATTTCTACTTTTAGGATCCAATATTGAGCCCCGGTTGGATTATTTGAACAAAGCCAAGGAACTGCTTGCACAAGGCGTAACGATAGTGAAGTCGTCTGCGGTTTATGAAACAGAGGCCTGGCAAATGCCGGCAGGCACAACAGCCTTTCTGAACCAGGTGATCGAGATCGATGGAACGATGACAGTATCCGAACTATTAAACTTTACTCAGGAAACCGAGCGTGCCTGTAACAGAGCCGATAAATCGAAAAACACATCACGTACACTCGATATCGATCTGCTCTTGTATAATCACGAAATCATCGTGAGTCCTGAACTGCAGGTGCCACATCCACGTCTTCATCTGAGGCGCTTCACCCTATTGCCCCTGTGCGAAATTGCCGGAGACCACATGCATCCTCAACTGCATCAATCCTTCCATCATTTATTAAAACAATGCACGGATATTTGTGCCGTCCGCCGGTATGACATTGCGTTATAAATACATAACCATAGAGGGGAACATCGGAGCCGGAAAAACTTCGCTGGCCACGATGCTGGCTAAGCAGTTTGATGCCCAACTGGTGCTGGAGCAGTTTGCCGACAATCCCTTTTTACCCTTGTTTTATGAATTACCTCAACGCTATGGCTTTCCGCTGGAATTGTTTTTTATGGCGGAGCGTTTTCAGCAACTCAAGGAAACCACTGGGAATAGTCAGCTTTTTCAACCCAATGTCATCGCCGATTATTTGTTTATTAAATCGCTCTTATTTGCCCGCATCAACCTGAACGAGGAGGAATACAAATTATATCAGCGCCTGTTCCATTATATCTACACCACCCTGCCCGAACCCGAACTGCTGGTGTATCTGCACTGCGACGTGCCTCAGCTACTTAATAATATCGGGAAACGCGGACGCTCCTATGAAAAAAATATTAGCGGCGACTATCTGCAAAATATTCAGGACACGTATTTCAGTTACTTTAAAACCAAAGAACAGTTGCGCATACTGGTTATTGACAGCACCGATATCGATTTTATCCATAATCCGAACACCTATGATCGCCTGGTCGATATCATCAACCGCGATTATGAAAGCGGCATACACTATGTGAAAAATATTTATGAGTACTAAACCTTGTTACGTATACTTCACACCAAATTTATGCTGTCCCGAATATGCAATACCATAACAACTTGTATTTTTCTTTGCGTGAGCAAAAGCAATAACTTCATAATAACATGAACACCTATCTAATTAAAGATGTACAAATAATCAATGAGGGAAACATTGTTACCGGCAGTGTATTAATTGAACATAACCGGATTAAAGAAATAGGCAATCAACTGAATGAGAACGGCGCTACGCTGATCGATGGCACCAATCATGTATTGTTCCCGGGTATCATCGATGGTCAGGTTCATTTTCGTGAACCGGGCCTAACCCATAAAGCAGACCTCTATACCGAGACTAAGGCGGCTGTTGCAGGAGGCATTACTTCATTTATTGATATGCCCAACACCATACCCAACGTATTAACACCGGAAATTTTACACGAGAAATATCGATTGGCATCCATGCACGCATTGGCTAACTATGGTTTCCTGATGGGTGTTAACGGTCAAAATCTGGATGAGGTCATACAAATGGATAAGACCGGCCTGCTTGGACTTTCCGACGACGGCCTCTATTTCAGCGGTAAGGGGAATCTGCTTGCCGATCATCCCGAAATTCTTGAAAAACTATTTAAGCATTGCCATGCCATCATCGGCATCCATTCAGAAAAGGAGCAACTTATCGAAGAAAATGAACACAAGTACCGTTCGATTTATGGTGATGAGATCCCCTTTGAGTATCATCCGCTGATACGCAGTGAACAAGCCTGCTATGAAGCAACTAAACAGGCCATTGCGCTGGCGAACACCTACAAGGCACGCCTACACATACTTCATCTTTCAACCGAAGCCGAAACCCGTTTATTCCGAAACGATATTCCACTAAAAGCAAAAAATATTACTACAGAAGTCTGTATCCATCATTTATGGTTTTCGGATAAAGACTATAAACAACTTGGCCCTCTCATTAAATGGAACCCTGCCATCAAAACCGAAAAAGACAGACAAGGACTGATGCGCGCCCTTCTGGACGATCGCATAGACATGATTACCACCGACCACGCACCTCATACCCTTACAGAAAAACAACAAAGCTATTTTAAATCGATGTCGGGGGCTCCTATGGTACAGCATGCCCTTCCGGTAATGCTGGAATTTTATCACAGAGGCATCATTTCTCTTGAAAAGATTGCTGAAAAGATGTGTCATAATCCGGCAGTGATTTACAACATAAAGGACAGAGGGTATATCCGTGAAGGATATTTTGCAGACCTCACGATGGTAAACCTGAACAAGCCTCATACCGTAAGCAGAGATACGATCCTGTATAAGTGCGGCTGGTCGCCACTAGAGGGCACCACCCTGCAATCGCAGGTAACACATACGTTTGTTAACGGACATTTGGTACACCATAATGGCGTGTTTGATGATCGTACAAGAGGGTCGGCACTCGAAACCAATCATTAATAAACAAGAGCAACACGATGTTTCAGGGCCGATCACTGGTTATAGCAACAAAACATCATAAAGAACAGGCTATTGCTCCGGTGCTTGAACGGGAGCTGGGCGTTCGATGTTTTGCCGATACCACACAGGACACAGATGAACTGGGCACATTTACCGGTGAGGTGGAACGCCGACTGGACCCGATGGCCTCGGCAAGAGAAAAGTGCATGAGAGCGATGGCCGCAAATAGTTGTACGCTGGGTGTTGCCAGCGAAGGCTCTTTCGGCCCTCACCCCTCGTTACCGTTTGTTCCGGCAGATGATGAACTTCTGATTTTTATCGACACCCTGAACCATATTGAAGTTGTGGTTAGAGAACTCAGCACCTCAACTAATTTTAGTGCAAGGTCGATTACACAGATCCATGAATTATCCGCCTTTGCCGAGCAAGTTGGATTTCCGTTGCACGGTATCATACTGCGTGATAAAAACCCACATAGCACGGTGATCTATAAAGGCATCCACTCCATGGACGTTTTGTTAGACCGCTTTGATATGCTGTACACAACATTTCAGTCTGCCTATGCAGAAACCGATATGCGCGCTATGTATAATCCTACACGCATGGAGGTAATCAAAAAAGCCGCCGAGAAACTGGCGCAAAAAATAAATTCGCGTTGCCCTCAATGCAATACTCCCGGATTCGATATTACAGATGTGATTAGGGGCTTACCCTGCAGTCTTTGTCATAGACCAACCGACATGATCATTAGCAGTGTTTGTATCTGCTCTGCCTGCCAATACCTGCAGGTAAACAGATATCCCGAGCAGAAATATACCGCCGATCCGATGTACTGCAATTTTTGCAACCCCTGATGGATTCAGCATAATGACTATCTATTGATCTGCTCAATCACGCAATAAACCTATTATTGCATTCGTTTACGCACACATTATTCATCAATGAAACGTTTCACCTTTTATTTCTGTCTCTTGTTGTTTTACTCATTGTGTTCGTGCAGTAAAGACGAGCAACAACAGATCTATATGCCCGAAGTTTCAGCAAATAAATCATCCGAACCGGAGGAAACGAAGAACACAACAGACCCCGTTACCCCTGAACGGAAAGTGATTAAAAAAGGAGATCTCCATTTTGAAACTTCGAGCAATCAGGAAACCAGGGCCTTCATAACTAAACAAGTTCTTGAATTAAAGGGGTATATTTCAGATGATGATTTTTATGAATATGACAACCGTACGGAGTATCGTATAACACTACGGGTACCTTCCAATCAATTCGATCAACTCCTGAACCGCTTTACTTCACACGCTAAAAAAATTGACCGAAGCAATATCAACACAAGCGATGTAACCGATGAATTCGTTGACATCGAGGCACGGCTAAAAACAAAAAAAGAGTTGGAAAACCGTTACCGGGAATTACTGAAGGAAGCCAATAGCGTTGATGATATGCTAGCTATAGAGCGCGAACTGGGGACGCTACGTGCAGACATAGAATCCGCAGAAGGTCGTTTACGACTGCTTGACAATCTGGTGTCATACAGCACACTATCTGTTTCGTTCTATGAGAAACATAATGCCGCACTTGGCTTTGGCCTGCGACTCGGAGAAGCTTTGGAAACAGGTTGGTCTGGTTTACTCTGGTTGATTGTTGCTGTAACCAGCTTATGGCCTTTCATACTTTCTGCAGTTATCCTTGTATTGGTAAATCGCCGATTCACAAACAACATATCACGAAAATAAGGACGGTATTAAGCCGCATAAATCAACGTTGCCGGTTTGCTTGCTGATGAAATAATAGTTCGTAGTGTTGTTTAGATTGAGTTGTTCCTGATGTATTTTTATTTTCATGAATAGCAATAAGGAAAATTCACGACGACAGTTTTTGCGCAATACCGCATTGGCCTCACTTTCTGCCGGGTTCATCCCGGTGATTGGCTCAGCCGCCGCTCCCGACAATGCCTCAGGTGGATGCGATCCCACCACCCTTGATGCCTATGGGCAGGGACCATTTTACACAGCCAATGCTCCCACCTTAACGGATAATCAGCTTGCATTGGCCAATGAGCCCGGAACCCGACTGGTCATCAGTGGTGTGGTACGCACGCTCGATTGTTCGCTTGTAATCCCGAATACCCTGATTGATGTATGGCACGCCAATGATGCCGGGGCATACGACACCGTCGGGTATAACCTTAGAGGAATTACCTATTCCAATGCTCAGGGCTTTTACATTTTTGAAACCATACTTCCGGGAAAATATCTGAATGGTGCCTCCTATCGGCCACGACATATCCATTTCCGTATTACACCTCCCGGATTTCCTACCCTGATTACACAGCTTTATTTTGAGGGAGATACGGATATTGCCGGCGATGCCGCCGCATCGGTAACTTCGGGCACCTACGATGCCACAAAACGGATTATTCCATTAACCCTGAATGCTGAGAATAAATATGAAGGCACATGGGATATCGTAGTTAACGGATCAGCAACAACCGCACTCCCCGACCTGCATCTGGATAAAGGCATGCTCTATCAGGCCACCCCAAATCCGTTTAGCACTGTGGTTCAGATTCATTACGGAATTTTTGAGCCGGCACAGGTTGCGTTACAAATTTTTGATATACGGGGAGCCCTTATGGCCACACTGGATGAACAATATCTCACGCCACAGAAATATGTTGCCATCTGGCATCCCGACCGTATGCTCCCTGCAGGCGTTTATTTTATTGCACTTCGTATTAATGACCTTCAGGTTCATTATGTAAAGACTATGAAAATATAGCAGTCATTTTTATTGATACTCTCACAAGAAATTCTCTGAATAATTCATCTTAGCAGAAGATTTTTAAAAAGTTTAATGTTAACCGGCTTTAAGCAAGTTGCTACCAATTATAGGAATACAAGACCTAATTCATTAAATCTCCAGACAAACAAGAAATGCCATTTACATTTTCACATCCGGCCATAGTTTTACCGTTGACATTTTTGCCTCGGCAATGGTTTTCTTTAACCGGACTTGTAATCGGCAGTTTGATACCTGACTTTGAATATTTTTTAAGAATGAGAATTAAGAGTACTTACAGCCACACAATCGACGGACTTTTTTGGTTTGATTTACCCTTGGGACTATTGCTCGCTTTTATTTTTCACAACACGGTTCGGAATCGTTTATACGACAATTTGCCTGCATTTTTAAAATCAAGATTTTTAACTTTTAAGCAGTTTAACTGGAATAGACACTTCAAAAGAAACTGGTTTGTAGTGGCTATTTCAATTCTTATCGGTGCCGCTTCACATATTTTTTGGGACGGTTTTACACACGACCACGGTTATTTCGTTCAGGCAATTCCGCAATTGCAAAACGAAGTGAACCTATTAGGCGAACAAATTCCAATTTTAAAAATATTGCAACACAGCTCCACGTTGCTCGGCGCACTTGTAATTGCTTTTGCTATTTACAAACTGCCAATAAACAAGACTGGAAAACAAAATATTAGTTTGAAATACTGGTCCATTTTATCAGCATTAACATTAACCATAGTTGCAGTCAGACTTTTAAGCGGACTTGAACTGAAACCATACGGAAATATAATTGCGACAACAATTTCGGCAGGACTAATGTCATTGATATTGACCTCTGTAATTTTTATTAAATCCAATAAACAGTGATTGCGTATTTTAAAAAAGCTTTTTATACTATCCGGTTTATTACCTGCAACTTATTTCTTAGGGTTGACCCTCTTTTTTTTACCTCACAGGACAAAGAACTTATCTTTTGAATTAGTTGATATTTTAATAGTTACATCCATGTTTTTTGAAATTTATGGCTGTATCAGTTTATTACTTTCTTGGCTACCTATACTGTAACATAAGTACTTGTTAAAATGTATTTTTTTAGTTCTTGGGATTATAGGTTCTATAACATTTACAACAATCGAAGGCGTAAAACAGTGTGGACTTGGGTTTTAAATATTGAAGAACCTGTCGAATGGATTATACGGGTTTGGCCTCTAATCGTATCAACGGTATTAATAGGTTCAAAGAGCACGAAATTATTCAATAAAAATTAAGGATAGATGATATCCACACAGACCTCATAAAGCCTTAACTATCTTACACCTAATGATCTCGCACCAGAAATTGTAAATTCGTATAGTAAACTAATAACTGATCGAATACCGGGAAGATTACAAATGAATCTGGATATTTTAGATATAGAATATAAATTAACGAACGAACAAATTCAATTTTATAAAGAACAAGGCTTTGTAAAATTAAAAAATGTTTTGCCGCCAGATATTATTCGATATTTCAATACAGAGATTTCGAGAAAGGTTAATCAATTAAACACTAACGAAGTTCCATTTGAGCATAGAAACACATACGGAAAAGCTTTTTTGCAGTTATTTAATCTTTGGAGAGAAGATCGTAACGTTAAGCTGTTTGTTTTTAGTAAAAGATTGGCCCAAATTGCAAGTGAATTGATGCAAGTCAATGGAGTTAGATTATATCATGACCAAGCCCTTTTTAAAGAAGCCGGCGGAGGAATTACACCTTGGCACGCAGATCAGCATTATTGGCCATTATCATCCGATAAAGCCATAACCGCATGGATACCCTTGCAAAATACACCTCTTGACATGGGGCCACTCGAATTCAGTGCAGGAAGCCAGAATGTTATCACGGGCAGGGAGTTGTCGATCAGCGATAAAAGCGAAGCTGTGATAAAAAAGAATCTCAAGGTTAATAATTTCCCTCAAGTAATAGAACCATTTGACATCGGAGAAGTGAGCTTCCATTCCGGTTGGGTTTTTCATAGGGCTGGTGCAAATACTTCCGATCAAATCAGAAAAGTTATGACAATCATCTATATCGACAAGAATATGACTTTAAAAGAGCCTGAAAACAAAGGACAATTAAATGATTGGAAAACTTGGTGTCCAAATGCAAAAATTGGGGAGGTTATCCATACACCATTGAATCCTATCCTATATACAAAATAACTCATGCTACATTATTTAAGCAACCTTGCCTTGCCTCGTAAATGCGGTCTAACGCATAGCAACATCGTCTACACGCAAACCGTAAGGCTCTGAAATAACTAATAATATATCGAATCAGTATTTTTTTGTTGCTCATATATGCTTCTGTTGCTTCATAACATTCATTTATGCGAAGCCTGTTTTCAAGTGTCTATGTTCTATTTTTATCTTAGTGGTATGATGTAGTTTATATAATGATAAGAAGACATGAAAAAACTTCATTGACTAGATTGTAACAAGCACTTTGGGTATTTGAATTGTGGATAGTATTTTCACAGTCTGCCATTGTATGCCATAAACAAACAAATAATGATAATATGAATAACGTTAAATTAATTCTAGTAATGTCATTTCTTCTAGTGACATTTATTACAAATGCACAAATTACAGTTTATCGAACTTATGAGGATTTCCAAAATAAAAGAGGGGAAGAATATGATGATTATTGGGGTTACATTCACAGTATGGGGAGTGTTAAATTAATATTTAAAAAAGATAAAAAGAAAATCAATATTCACTGTAGCGATATATGGGGGTTTATTTACAAAGATGTTTTTTTAGGATTGATAAAAAATATAATCAGCCTACAAGAGTTATAAGTACCGGCAAGATAATTTATTACGAAAATGGTATAGCAAACCTTAGCATGTTACGAGATAATTCAGAAATAGGAGCGTTTAAAATTGGTTACTATTGCTATATCTCAAAGAGTATTGACTCTGAATTGATTCCTATGCCGCAGGGCCAATTTAATTCTGATTTAAGAAAAAAGGTTACAAAATTCAAGGAAGAAAACCCTGAGTACAAGGAACTATTTGATTGTATAGATAATAACTATAATTACCTTAGTGTTCGATCTTGTGTTGTAAAATTCGAAAAAAGTGAATAATACGGCACACAATCGAGTAGACGGCCTCGCCAGTTGTAACGGACGAGGTGCGCCTCTCACATCACTGTACGTGCGTGTCTTGAATACAACGGTTCATTATGTTTTAGAGCTACTTATTGGTAATGTTCAAGCAATGATTCGCAACCTCGTTTTCGCAATCGTATCCATATAACCGATTGCTTCATAAGGTTCATTTAAGCGATGCCTGTATTCTGGTTTTTGTTGCGAACAGGTTATCCGTTTATAGTCCGCTTACTTTTATACTGTAGTTTGAAAACAGTTGCGCAGTGTGATGTAGTGTAAGCTTACCCATTATTCGACCAGTTAGTAGTTGACTTTATGAATTAACAATAGCCTTCAATAAAACGGCAGGTGCCGGGTTATTAAATGCTTTGTGTTGCCTGTGATCGTTTCGCATAAGATCAGAAACAATTCGTATAAGCACCTGCTATCTGATCCTGAAATAGCAAACAACCTGTCTATATCATTTTCCTATTCATTATCAAAGACTCTTTTTTTTGCTTTTATTTGAAAGCTGATAACACGAATACCCACCAAAAAATTGGCGTCTAACCCCTATAGCAAAACCCTTTTCAAACTTGCACTTCTGTATGTGCTGTTTGTATTTCCCTTTTATAGTACTGCTCAAAAAATCCGTTTCGAGGGCAAGGTAATAGATGCACTTTCGGGTGATGCGTTGGCAGGTGCATCAATAATTTTGGATCAGGTACACGCATACACCAGCAACGAAAACGGTTTGTTTACGCTAACAACCGAGCCCGGCAATCATCAGCTAATCATCTATCACGTGGGATACCGGGACACGCTACTGAATGTGCCGATGACATCGGATCATCCATTCATTACCATTCATCTGATTAAGAAAGAACAGATGCTTCAGGAAGTTATCATAGGAGCAAATAGGTATGGAAGAGCGCTAATCGAACAAATTTCAAGCATAAGCACGATCAATCCTAAAGAAGTTCAGTTTAAAAACATTCAGGATGCGGCACAAGCCATAGATCAGTTGTCGGGCGTTGTTGTTATCGACGGACAGGCCAGCATTCGTGGTGGAAGCGGCTATGCCTTTGGAGCCGGTAGCCGGGTTATGATGGTATATGATGGTGTGCCCATGCTAACCTCCGACAGAAATGATGTTAAATGGAGCTTCATTCCCATGGAAAATGTGGAACGAATTGAACTGGTAAAAGGGGCCTCATCGGTGCAATATGGATCATCTGCCCTGAATGGTGTTTTAAATATTCAAACAGCATTTGCCGTAAAGGACGATGAAACCACGTTTTCTACTTATCTCACCCGATATGATGGAAGTATTCCGGCTAACAAGATAAGGCCTGAAGACAAAGTGCCTTTTGCCACCGGCGGTTACCTTCTGCACAAAATGAAACGTGGCAAGAGTGATTTCGTGATCAATGCCTATGCTCACCGCTCTCAAAGCTGGCTCCAGGGGGAATTTGCCAAACGCTCGCGACTGCACGTAAAATACCGCTATCGGCTCAGTGAGCGCACGTCTTTTGGCATTAACCTCACCGGTATGTTACAACACACGTCTCAATTCTTCTTCTGGTCTGACGACTCTGTGGGCGCTTATCAGCCGTTAAACGGAACAACTACTCTTGTTAATCTGAAAGAACTATATACCGTTGCACAGGCCAATATGCATCACTTTGATCGCAATAACATTAAACACACAGCCCATATTCAGTACTATCACACGAATCATATAAACGGACGACTATGGCAACCCGCTACAAATTTATTCAGCGCCGATTATCACATGCAAAAAGAATTTAATACGTGGATCCTAAGCGGAGGGGTATATACCAATGCATTTTTTTTCAGAGATGACGGAATAGGTGGCAGGCATTCGGGTAATCAGGGCTCTTTGTTTGTACAATTCGAAAAAGCCTTTAATAAATTCCGAATCGAAGGCGGCGGCCGTATGGAACTGTTCCGACTAGATACCATTTATGCCGGCTCAAGACCGGTAGGCCGAATAGGTATAAACTACTCGCCATACAAACAGCTCTTCCTCAGGGCCTCATTTGGTCAGGGGTTCCGTTTCCCAAGTCCGGCAGAGCGCTATGTAAACTATTCACTCGGCGATATCTATATCTACCCCAACCCAACATTGCTTCCGGAAAAAGGCTGGAGTTCTGAAATCGGCCTTAGAAAAAAAGCCTCGCTCGGTAAGTTTAATGCCTATGCCGACTGGGCATTATTTCTTCAGGGATTTACCAATATGATGGAATTCTCGTTTGGGCAGTGGGGCAATCCATCGGCTCCGTTTTTTGGTCTTGGCTTTAAGTCGGTTAACGTAAATGAAGCACGTATGGCAGGCAGTGAACTGGAGTTAGGTGTTCAAAAAAATATCGGCAAACTTAAACTACTCACCGACATTGGTTATACCTACACATATCCGGTAGACCTCAATGCCGATTCGTCGCTTCGATCGGCAAAAAATTTTATGCAAGGATTCATAAAAGGTTTGTATAACACCGACAGCACATTCAGGCGTGGGTTATTGCGCTACCGTAATCGCCATCTGATTAAGTTCGATCTGGACGTAAGTTATAACCGTTTATCTTTTGGAGGAAGTATTAAATATTACAGCCGTATGGATAATATTGATTCATACCTTGCACTGTTTATACCCGGCGTTAATGGCTATCGCAAGGATCATTTGCAGGGCGATTGGCTATTTGATTTGAGACTATCCTATCAGGCAGATCAGTACGGTAAAGTGGCCCTCATTTGTAATAATTTATTGAACTCATTTTATGCCATTCGCATCGCCCGGCCTGATGCACCCAGAGGATTTACCATACAGTACACCTATACGCTGTAGCATACTATGATGGACGCGCAAAAAGGAATCAATCCCGATTTACGGAACGGATTATTTCTTACCTGTCCCTTCGGGCACAGTCTGATTCATACATTGTACTTTTGTGCGCGTTATTAAAAATGGAAAATCAACTTCATGACACAATTAAGTGAACACGAGATTATCAGGCGCCAAACGCTGACTGAATTGGAGCAATTAGGTATCAACCCCTACCCTGCTGAAACCTTTGAAATAAATGACACGAGTAAACAGATTGCCGAGTTATATCAGCAAAATACCGCCGCCTACGATGGTAAAACAATTTCAATTGCCGGTCGCATAATGAGCAAACGAATTATGGGCTCTGCTTCATTTGCTGTTCTTCAAGATAGTCAGGGCAGAATTCAGTTGTATATCAGCCGCGATGAGCTCTGTCCGGCCGAAGACAAAACATTTTATAATACCGTTTTCAAGAAACTAATAGACCTCGGCGATTTTGTTGGAATTACAGGATATGTGTTTCGTACAAAAACCGGAGAGATCAGCATACACGTGCAATCGCTCAGGCTATTGAGCAAATCACTTAAACCACTTCCTGTTGTTAAAGAGAAAGAGGGCGAGTTATTTGACGCCGTTACTGATCCCGAATTACGTTACCGTCAACGCTATGTAGACCTTAACATCAACCCTGCATCCAAAGAAGTATTTATTAAGCGCACTAAACTGGTAAATTCTATTCGTGAGTATCTGAACGCTAAAGAATATCTTGAAGTAGAAACACCAATCCTGCAGCCTATTTATGGAGGTGCCGCCGCCAGACCATTTAAGACACATCATAACACACTCGATATGCCTCTCTATTTGCGCATTGCAAATGAGTTGTACCTGAAACGTTTAATCGTTGGCGGATTTGATGGTGTATATGAATTCAGTAAAGACTTTCGTAACGAAGGCATGGATCGCACCCATAATCCTGAGTTTACACAAATGGAATTATACGTAGCCTATAAAGATTATTACTGGATGATGGATCTGGTTGAGGAGATGGTTGAGAAAGTTGCCATTGACGTAAATGGCACAACTGAGGTGCAGGTTGGACAACATGTAATCAACTTTAAACGACCCTGGAAACGCTATACTATGTTTGAAGCGATAAAGGAATATACCGGTGTCGATATCAGCGAAATGGATGAGGCGCAGTTACGCCTTACGGCTCACGATTTAAAAGTAACTATAGATCATACGATGGGAAAAGGGAAAATTATTGATGAAATCTTTGGTGAACACGTGGAACCTAAACTGATACAACCTACATTCATAACCGATTATCCACTCGAGATGTCGCCTTTGGCAAAAAAGCATCGTAACAGACCCGGATTAGTAGAACGCTTCGAGGCCATATGTAATGCTAAAGAACTATGCAACTCGTTTTCCGAATTAAACGATCCTATCGATCAGCGTAAACGATTTGAAGAACAGGTAGAACTAGGTAAACGCGGTGATGAAGAGGCTATGGTGCTCGATGAAGATTTCCTGAGAGCCTTAGAGTATGGTATGCCTCCAACAGCTGGACTGGGAATTGGTATAGACCGTTTATCCATGATTATGACCAATTCACACTCCATACAGGATGTCTTGTTCTTCCCGCAGATGAAGCCGGAACGATTCGATTAAGTTTCAAAAAACATACAATCCTTACATCGATGATCTCATCCTATCGGGAAGCATGATATGATGAAATAATTTACATCAGCTATTGTATAGTCCGATTAGCTTTTTATCTTCGTTAACATCTATTCTTCGGCTATATGAGAAAAGATGTGAAACGTTATATAAGAACATATTTTACGTTCACCCGGCAAGAAACCAGAGGGACAATCATACTGGTGTGCATCATCACGCTACTTGTGCTTTACCGGTTTTTGCATCCTGTTTTCTCCTTGCCGCCACTCAACAACTTGAACGATGTACAGATACTTTGGGTTAATGAATCGAAAAAACAATTAACCAGCACCTATACTCCAAACGACTCTCTTATTGCAAAGCAGAACGATAGCGAGAGCAAACAAAAAAAATCCGCAATAGGCAAGGGTTTTTATTTCAACCCTAACAGCATTTCAGCAGATAGTTTAGCGATGTTTGGTATCAGCCAAAAAAAGATTTCTGTTTTTATCAAGTACCGAAATACAGGAGCAACCTTTAAATCTGCAGATGACCTGAAGAAGATTTACTCCTTTAGCGAAGACGATATCACCAAATTAAGGCCCTGGGTAATGATTCCTCCGGCACCACAAAAGCAGGTACAACCGGAAAAAATAACGACACAACATAAGGTTGTGGAAAAGAAACCCTGGTATGTAGATATCAACACTTGTGACTCGGCCGCTTTAGTTTCATTGTCGGGCATAGGCCCCGTGCTGGCCTCACGAATTTTGAAGTACCGTAATCGGTTTGGTGCCTTCCGGTCTAAAGATCAACTGCTTGAGATTACCGGTATAACTGCTGAATGGTATCAGGCTAATCAAGCCTCTATACTGTTGAGTGCAGTACCGGTGAAACAATTAAATATCAATACCTGCACACTGGATGAACTAAAACGCCACGCCTACTTTGATTATAACATAGCCTCGATACTACTCAATTACCGCACGCATCATGGCCCGTTTCAATCCGTATCCGAGATAAAAAATTGTGCCGCAATACAAGAGGCATTTTACAAAAAAGTTGAGGCTTATCTTAAAGTAAATTAAATCAAAAGGCCGGCTATTCGCCGGCCTTATTCAAATAAGTTTAACAATGCCTGTTAATCAGGCATCGGTCTTCTCTTGCTTTTTAGTGTGCTTGATGGTGAATTTTAGTTTCTCCCCTTTGGCATCTGTATCAACGTGCATAATATCTCCGTTCTTGATACCGGAAGCAAGAATCTCTTCGGCGAGTGGATCCTCCAGATATTTTTGAATGGCACGGTGTAGCGGACGAGCACCAAAGTTTGCATCGTAACCTCTTTCAGCAATAAAGTCCTTGGCTTTTTCTGATAATTCGAGCGTGAATCCAAGATTAATCACACGGTCATACAGACCTTTGAGTGCGATATCGATAATAGAATGGATATGCTCTTTGGTTAAGGAGTTGAATACGATAACGTCGTCAATCCGGTTCAGAAATTCCGGCGAGAATGTACGCTTCAGAGCGGACTCAATCACAGACTTGGAGTGATCTTCGGCACTTTCACGTTTTGCAGATGTCCCGAAGCCAATACCTTGACCAAAGTCTTTCAATTGTCTGGCTCCGATGTTCGATGTCATGATAATCAAGGTGTTTTTAAAATCAACCTTACGACCAAGACCATCCGTTAGGATACCATCATCTAAAACCTGAAGCAGCACGCTGTATACATCCGGATGTGCTTTTTCTATTTCATCCAGCAGAATTACGGAATAAGGTTTACGGCGAACTTTCTCTGTCAGCTGTCCACCTTCTTCATAACCCACGTAGCCCGGAGGCGCTCCTATCAGCCTGCTTACACTGAATTTTTCCATGTACTCACTCATATCAATTCGAATGAGTGAATCTTCACTGTCAAAAAGATATCGGGCAAGCACTTTTGCCAACTCCGTTTTTCCGACACCCGTTGGACCAAGGAAAATGAATGACCCGATCGGTTTTTTGGGATCTTTTAGTCCGGCACGGTTACGCTGAATGGCTTTGGTTACTTTAACGATCGCATCATCCTGACCAACAACACTACCCTTGAGGTCATCAGCCATTTTCAATAATCGGGTGCTTTCCGTCTGAGCAACACGCTTAACCGGAATACCTGTCATCATCGCAACAACCTCAGCGATATCCTCATCCGTTACGGGGTAACGTTTTGTTTTAGTTTCTTCTTCCCAGTTTTGTTTGGCCTTTTCAAGATCCTCGAGCAGTTTCTTCTCCGAATCACGAAGTCTTGCGGCTTCTTCATAGCGCTGACTCTTAACGACTTTATTTTTCTCGAGTTTTATCTCTTCAATGCTCTTCTCCAGGTCAAGTATCGATTGTGGTACATGAATATTTTTGAGGTGCACCTTAGCCCCCACTTCGTCAATTACATCAATAGCCTTATCGGGCAAAAGGCGATCCGTGATGTAGCGTGTGCTTAATTTCACGCAGGCATCGATCGCTTCGGGAGTATAACTAACGTTGTGGAACTCTTCATACTTACCCTTGATGTTATTTAAAATAATTACGGTTTCCTCCGGTGATGGCGGATCAATAATTACTTTCTGGAAACGACGATCCAGGGCACCATCTTTTTCAATGTGTTGACGGTACTCATCCAGGGTAGATGCTCCTATGCATTGCAGTTCGCCACGCGCTAATGCCGGCTTAAAGATGTTGGATGCATCGAGAGAGCCCGTTGCACCACCTGCTCCAACTATAGTATGTATTTCATCAATGAAAAGAATAACATCGCGGTTCTTTTCCAGTTCATTCATTATAGCTTTGATACGTTCCTCGAACTGACCACGGTATTTAGTACCTGCAACAAGTGCGGCTAGATCAAGCATTACAATGCGCTTATCGTATAATACCCGCGATACCTTACGTTGAATAATCCTAAGGGCAAGGCCCTCAACCACTGCTGTTTTACCTACTCCGGGTTCTCCAATAAGTATAGGATTGTTTTTCTTACGTCTGGAAAGTATCTGTGAAACACGTTCAATTTCTGTTTCGCGGCCCACAATGGGATCCAGGGTGCCTTCTTCGGCCATTTTAGTAATGTCGCGACCAAAGTTGTCCAGAACAGGCGTTTTGGATTTAGATGCACCCGGCTTTTTAGCCGAACCTTTTGAGCGATCCTCTTCTTCAAATGCCTCTTCTTCACCTCCATCGTTCGTCATATCGGAGCGTATGTCTTTATTGTAGAAATCAAATTCCGCTTTGAACGTTTCGTGATCCACCGACAAACGATTGAGCATTTCGGTAGCAATATTGTCCTTCACTTTTAAGATAGACAACATCAAGTGCTCGGTGCCAATGGTGTCGTTTCGCATGGTTTTTGCCTCAAGAAGCGCAAACTTTAACACCTTCTCTGCCTGTTTGGTTAAGGGCATATTGTTAATCTCCTGCGGGTGATGAACGGCCTTGTCGCGGATGGAATCCTCAATGGCACGACGAAGCAAAACGATATCGACTTCAAGTGATTTTAAAATACGGGATGCTGTGTCATCTTCGTCACGAACGAGTCCCAAGAGCAGATGTTCAACGCCAATATAGTCATGACCCAATCGGAGTGCTTCCTCTCTCGCATAAGCGATGACTTCTTTGACCTTTTGTGAGAATTTTTGTTCCATAGTGTTTATCTTATCAAATAGCGCACCAAGTATTTTTGATGCCCTTTTGCTGTTTTATTTTCTGAAAAATAGCCATTATTTGCACAATCGTGTTTTTTTGACTGATTTTCTATGTTAGTTTTTACACATTAATACTTGAATTTGTTTCTTTTTAAGTAAATAATTCTAAATTTACAATTCAAATCAAAACCCTAAAACAAACAACACAACCTATTATGAAGTTTACACTCGATAAGCACGACAAGTATTGTATTTTCACGCTTGAGGAAGAAAAACTAAACTCAGTAATTGCGCCGCTGGTTAAGTCTGAAATGATTGTGTTGAATGCCGAAGGCGTAAAGAATATAATTTTTGATACAAGTCGCGTTCGCTTTGTGGATTCTTCAGGATTGAGTTCTATCCTGATCGCAAATCGTCTTTGTAAAAATTCAGGCGGCAATCTTGTGCTTTGCTCTGTTAGCGACAATGTTCACAAGTTGATCAAAATATCTCAACTAGACTCGATCCTGACCATTATTCCTTCCAAAGAGGAATCGATAGATATGGTTATGATGGAGGAAATTGAAAAAGATATTAAGAAGAGTTAATGGACTTCAGCGTTACTGTACTTGGTAACAGCGCTGCACTACCCACACGTAACCGAAACACCACTGCTCAGGTAGTTACTCACAACAACAGCATTTTTCTGCTTGATTGTGGTGAGGGAACACAAAACCGAATCCGCGAATACGGTATTCGTTTCAGTAAAGCATCACATATATTCATCTCTCATCTTCATGGAGACCACTACTATGGTTTGCCCGGACTGATTACCTCATTGCATCTTTACAAACGGGAACAGCCCTTAACCATCTATGCGCCTCCCGGATTAAAACCGATTATTGAGCTCAACCTGAACGTATCGCAAACCAGATTATCATATCCATTACACATTGTAGAGGTTCACGAGTCAGACCTGGCAATCTATGAGGATGATTTCATCGAGATAAAGCCCATTACCATGCGACACCGCATCCCTTGTTTTGGTTATTTATTTTCTGAAAAAAAGGAGCGCGTTAACATACTGACCGACGCGTTGCGGGATTACAAAATACCATTTGATCAGATTGAATCGATAAAATCAGGTAAAGATTTTACCCATGCGCAAGGCTATACCATTCCCCACGAAAAGCTTGTGGTAAAACGTACCGCCAGGCGATATGCCTTTTGTTCAGACACGCTGTTTAACCTGGATTACTGCAAACAAATACAAGGCGTCGATTTACTTTATCATGAAAGCACCTTTTTGGAAGCAGATGCCGAAAAGGCTACCGAACGATATCACTGCACAGCTAAACAGGCGGCAACCGTAGCATTACATGCCGGGGTTAACAAGCTTTTACTGGGGCATTTTTCGTCCCGGTATCCATCGGAGATGCTCTTTGAACAGGAGGCCAAAGCGGTTTTTGAGCATAGCATCGCCAGTGTAGAAGGTGCTTGCTATGAAATCGGGTAAGAAGTATTAATCGTTGTTCAATGCCTCGCCTTTTTCCTGATACTCACTATCTGTATTTATACTCCACAGATGCTGACGACTACCTTCAAGAATTTCTTTTGCTGCCAATAAGCCCATAAGGATCGAGTGATCCTGGTTATTGTATTTGAAGGATCCATATCGGCCAATGACACGCAGATGCTCGATACGATCCAGATACGTCTTAATAGTTTCTATATGATTCATGTAACCCGTTTCATAAACGGGATAACAACGTTGTAATTTAACTACTGCTGTATTTAGTATAGCCGTTTCAGGCTTAACCAGTTTTATGCGTTTAACCTCTTCTGCCGCCAGTTTGCCGAAATAGGCCTCATCCTTACTCCACAATGCATCTTTATCGAAACACCAGTATTCCAGACACAGAATAGTTGTTTTTTTATCTCCATATAATTCGGGACTCCAATTTCTGAAATTTGTAATGCGGCCATGATCTACTTCCGGACTATGCACATAAATCCAATTGTCAGGAAACAGATCAACAGCATCTACTTCTATATAAACCAAAATCGTATTTCGGTAATACAACCGATCACAGGCATGGATGACTTGTTCAGGAACATCCTCCAGTCCCTTAACCATAAGAGTCAGCGGCATCGTACTGATTATTTCATCGGCAAAAAGTTTCTCGCCAGAAACCAATTCTACACCAATTGCCTTATTGTTTTGAAGGATTACTTT
>BJGO01000005.1 GCA_014190535.1 Bacteroidota bacterium
CCAATCAGCAATCTGGCTGTCGTACTGAGTAAGTAACATTACACCACCAACCAAGAGCCCGGCCGCGGCAAATTGCGCGGGTTTCCATTTTAAGGGAGCTTTAACAATATGTTTCGTGTCGGTGATGTAAGAACGGGCATACAACATATTGGATTTACAGGTACCAATATCCTGCGCATAAATATCAAATCCGTTTATTAATGAAATTAAGGCGAACAGCCCTGGAATAAATTTGTTAAACATTAACTCAAATGTCGAACATGAAAATCGAAAAATTTAATATTCGCGTGTATGGTTTGTTATTTAATCGCAACAACGAAGTACTCGTGGTAGATGAAGAGGAGTATGGATTGCGTTTTACCAAGTTTCCCGGAGGTGGTCTGGAGTTTGGAGAAGGTCTGCACGATGGGCTAAAGAGAGAATGGATGGAAGAACTGCAAACTGAAGTTGATATTGTGCGGCACCTGTATACAACAGACTTCTTTCAAGCCTCGGCATTTAATCCCGGGCATCAACTAATTAGCATCTATTATGAGGTAAAACTAATCAGACCTATAGAGGCAACCATTCATATACATCCATTTTCTTTCAGTGATACGACAACCGAAAAACTCTGCTTCCGTTGGGCACAAGTTAGTGACTCACTCCTTAAACAACTCACTTTTCCTATAGACAAATTAGTGGCAGAGCAATTTGTTGACACCATTAAAAACGATATTTAATCCAAGAACAGTTACCGTTATTGTATAACTATTTTTCCGTGTCTCATGTCGTGGCCTTCATATAACTTGATCAGATAAACTCCGGATGGCAGATTATGATCCAATACAATTTCCCGGTCAATGATTCCTTCTTCAACGCTGACATTTTGGTAATACAGCAACTTACCTACGATATCCGTTATGACAACATTACAGGTACTATAATTCCAATGTTCAGCATATAAATTAAACCGGCCCTTATTAGGGTTAGGATATATCGTGAGTGGGTTTTCCAATATTGGATCGGTCTCTTCATCAGCAACCAGTTCATCCATTCGATTTATATTGTTAACTGTAATTTCTGATGAGAATGGTGAAAAGGTATTTGATGTGCATTTTGTTCTGATGCGGACTTGGTAAGCCACACCAACTTCAAATGTTTGATCAATGATATTTTTTGAGCAACACGAACTGCTGTTCACCGCAATCGTTTGCCAGTTATTCGTTCCTGCTTTTTTATATTGAATACGGTACTGAACTGCCCCTGAAACCGATTCCCAATTGACAACAAGTTTATTGGCCGCAGTAAAAATAGCTTGAAGATTTGATGGAGCCTCACAGGAACTGATGGTCAAAAATTTGATGATATTTGACTTTATACTATTTGCTGGCGTATTGCCCGAACAAAATGTTTTAAGCTGAACTTCATAATCGTGACCGGGAACCAAGCCGGTAAGTGTCGTGGATATTGCGGGGGCATTTACAGTTACAACTTTCTCAATATTAGTAATTAAGTCTTTGTAAAATACCTTAAAGGTGCTGGCACAGGTATTGGCATCCCAATTAATGGTTGCTTTGTTCTTTGTAATGCCTGTGGCTTTAGCTAGATAGGTTACCGGACAACCACAGGTTGGCGCTGAGCATCCATCAGAGGACAGCATTTCTTTTCTGAATCCATTTACAGGATCAAATAACGCCAATGCTCTTTCTTTCTGCCCTTCTGTTAATAATGCAATACATTCATCTTTATTATAATTCATGATGTTATTGGTCATAGTGCCGTGCTTATATGGTCTGTAGGCATCTATAAGCTGTGTAGCCGTACAAAAAACCAATCTGTCGCCTCTAACATCAACCCCGGTTACACTATTTGACGTAATCGAAGGATGCAAGGCTGTAGGTATAACTTTAGTGAATAGCTCAGGTGTGGATTCATCACCGGCATTCTGTAAACTATCCGCATGAAAAACTATTAGTCCATTACCTGCACCAACATAAATGTCGTTGTTATTTAGGGTAAACATCGTATTTCGATTTACAGCTTCCCCTACACTAAATGCAGTTGAGTTGTTTGGGTTTATTCGCCAGGTGAATGTGCTGTTGTTATCGAATACTTTTATGCCTATACCTGAATTAAATCCAACCCATACTCGCCCCTGATCATCGGTCGTAATTCCTCGTATAAGAAAGTTATTACCAAACTCAGCAACGATATCATCGAGGCTCAAATTTGTACAAACACCATTTTGTAATTTAATGATATAAGGATTGTCACATCCGTTATTGCAACTTTTATCTACACCGAAATAGGTTACCTGATTGATTTTATCTCTGTGTGATATGAGAAAACGAATATCGGTGGCAATTTGGGGATAGCAGGCAGTAGCCTGTGGTATATAGAAAGGAACTGTAATTAATCCGGCATCACCCTGATCGGTATTACCCGCAGTTAAACTCTGACCATTTGCTATCCAGGCATCATTATTTTCATCTATAGAAATGTCATTTACAAATCTTGAGTTTAATCCATCGGAGTTAGAAAAGAAATTATTTTCGACTAGTGAACTTTGATTAGTTGTTGGCTCAAAAATATAGACTCCTCCTGCTGTAGCTAATGCGCCCTCTTTGCCCGCTGCAATCCAAATCAAACCCGATTGATCAATCTCTATATCCCTGATTTGATAATCTTGTAAAAATAATTCAGAGGGGAAATTTCCAAACTTGTATCTAAATCCTGAATTCTGAGTTCCGAATAAAATATTGTTATCATCGGTAATACGAACATTTCTTAACCCGGTACCTGATTCTAGTATTCCATTGAACGTACATCCCTCAACCTCACCCTGAGGACAATTAAACTGAGCACCCGCTTGAACCGGCGTATCATCAACTTCATCTGAGGAGCAAGGATTTACACCAAAGGTGTGTATCAAACTCATCCAATGACCAATCTCATGGCTGGCAGCAACCCCTAAATTAAACGTTGGCAATTCAGATCCTATTCCGAATGCGATATATTCTATTACCGGACCATCCTTGATGAACTCGTTCGTTGATCCCGGCACCAGGTTGAGTCCTATCGTGGATCCATCGATTTCCGGAACCACATACAGGTTAAGATAATGAAGCGGGTCCCATTGTTTTGAACCCTCAAGTTCGGTTAACCACTTACCTGAAAGATCGCCAATGAAATTACAATTAGGTACTTTTTTTCTGATAATGCCGGTAGTAGGCCCGCCGTCGGGATTTCTGGAGGCCAGACAGAACTGTATATCAAAATCTGCGGCAGCATTGGATTTGTAAAAAGGATGTGTTGTTTCAATTCTCGGATTTAATTTATTGTAATCCTGATTTAAACCTTCAAGTTGAGATACTATTCGTTCATTAAGAATATTAGCCTCCGGTACGGCATCACAATAAAGCACGTGTACGACAACAGGTATTGTAATGATATTACGTGAGCCGTTTTTACCTCTATTCTCTTTAATAATATGTTGAATTGTTTTTTCAAATTCCTTGTGCCATAACTCATATTCCGGCTTGCCTATTTGCTCGCGAATGATCTCATCTACACCGCAAGGCTGTTGTTGTTGTGCGTTAAGTTGAAAACCAGCAACAACCATTAATAGTAAAAAGAATAAATATTTCATTTTGTTAATTATTTCTGCAAATGTAATTTTTGATATTAAACCGATACATCACTAATTCTAGTGATATGTTTTCTTTACCATCTTCAGGGTTAATAAATTGAGTGCATTGGGTGATAATCCAACAATATTATGCTGTACGAAGTCTAAGGTTTCATCATAGTACAAAGGAATGAGTGCCTGCTCTTCAGAAAGTATACGGTCCATATCCATATAGGTCTGATATCGCAAGGTATCGTCAGATTGCATCATACTCAGGTTATATTTAACATCGAATTCCCTGTTTCTGAATCGGGTGTAATTCGGCGGGGCCGCATACCCACCATAGCAGACGGCAAGAAAACTTTCCGGATCGGGATAATCGGCAATCCACGAGGCTTTGAAAAGTAACACATCACCCTTTACCATCCGCTCATTTAATGCTTTCCCCTGCATCACCTCTACACGCATAGTAATACCGGCCTGTTTTAGCTGATTGGCAATAAAAAGACACAAGGCCTCATTGGCCGAATTACAGGCTACTACGATTTCAGGGAGCGGATGCGTTGCATCATATCCACTTTCCTTGAGCAGAGCTCGTGCCGCATCAACATCATAAGCATCAACAGGCAACTGCCCGGTCCGATATCCGGCAATACCGGGAGCCACAAAACCATGTAAAGCGGGCAGGCCAACACCATTTCGCAGATAAGTAATTAGTTCCTTTTTATGGATTGCTTTATTGATAGCTTTTCTGATACGCACATCGGCAAGGGGGCTATTCGTTTTTGATGCCAGTTCCAGATTAACACCGAAATACTCGGTATTTAAATATGGCTTCCTGATTAGCCGAAACCTATTCTGATAGGGAGCCCTAAGTTGACCTGACTTGGTAAGCACTTCATCTTTAAGTCCGGCGTCCAAATCAACAATTACATCCAACTCATTCAGTTTGAATTTTAAAAACTCGGTTGCCTTACTGTCAATAAATGAAATACGCACGGCATCGAGATATGGTAAGCGATTGCCCTGTTGATCCCGTTCAAAATAATTCATATTTTTTTTGAGCACCATTAACTCGCCTTCGCGCCAAAAACTAAATCGAAAAGGGCCTGTGCCAACGGGATGCGCTCTGAACTGTTTTCCATACTTCTCCACGGCCTCTTGAGGCACAATAAAGCAATACTGCATGGTAAGAATACCCGGCAAGGCCGGGAAGGGACGCAATAAACGAATCTCAACGGTTGAATCATTCAGCGCAACAAAGGGGTGCGTTGGATCAACTTTATCATTAAAGACCCAGGCACCTTTTGCCGCAGTCTTCGGATCGATCAAACGTTTGAATGAGTAAACCACATCGCCGGCATTAAATCGTCGGCCTTTATGTGACGCAAAACAGGAGTCATCGTGAAAAAACACATCCGTGCGCAAGTGAAAGGTGTAGCGCTTTCCATCGTCGCTTATCTGATAGGAACGCGCCAGAGCGGGTATTACATTCAGATTGCTATCTGTCTCCAGCAGTCCATTGTAAATCTGATTGACCACCCAGATATTGGATTGCAAACTGGCAAAGGCCGGATCGGTAGAACTTACGCCTGATGCCTGATTATAATTGAATATGTGGCGTTGATCGCGCCACGCATCATTATGGCATGCGCAGAAGAGCAAGGCCAAAAAACAGAACAGGTAGGTGTAGTGTCTATACTTCAATGCCCGTAAATCTAATGACACAAGATCGGCTGAAGTGAATTAAGAATCAACAGAACAGGCCTGATTGTATGACGAATTATTTGTGTATAATTTGTTAGTAAAGAAAAGCGCGTAAACACTTCAATTGCCTGCGTTATGGTATCTTTGAAGCATCTGAAAAATAAAGCACTACAGCACATTTAAATAACCAAAAATCATCATGGGAAAAGTAATATCCATTGCCAACCAAAAAGGCGGAGTTGGTAAAACGACAACAGCAATTAACCTTGCCGCAAGTTTTGCCGTTTTTGAATACAAAACACTGATTATTGACGCAGACCCTCAGGCAAACGCCACCTCCGGTTTAGGTATCGATCCCAAACAGAAGCATAACAGTATTTATGAATGTCTGATTAACGAAGTGGATATACACGATGCCATTCAGCATACCGATGTTCCCTTCCTCGACATCATTCCTGCTCACCTCGATCTGGTGGGTGCAGAGATTGAACTGATTAATCATCCGAACCGTGAACATATCATGAAATCTGTAATCGAGGCAATCAAAAAAGATTATCAATTCATCATCATCGATTGTTCCCCTTCGCTTGGTTTAATTACTGTAAATGCACTCACCGCATCTGACTCTGTTTTAATTCCGGTACAATGTGAGTACTTCGCCCTGGAAGGATTAGGCAAGTTACTGAATACGATTAAAATCGTTCAGAGTCGCCTGAATAATCAGCTGCAGATTGAAGGCATACTGCTTACTATGTTTGATACCAGACTTCGTTTATCGAATCAGGTGGTGGAAGAAGTAAAGCGTCATTTTGGTAAACTGGCTTTCGATACTATTATTCACCGGGCAACACGAATCAGCGAGGCACCAAGTGTGGGCAAATCTGTTGTGATGTATGATGCTGAAAGTAAAGGCGCTACGAACTACCTTAACCTGGCACGTGAAGTACTGCAAAAGAATGAATTTACACAAATGAAGACTGCGGATAAATACTTAGACTACGAAGAAAATGAATAATAAAAAAGATGCCCTGGGTAAGGGAATTCGAGCATTGCTCGATAGTATTGACACATCGGCTCCTACACAAAAAGAAGAAACTACTGTCACCTCCAACACGGTAAACGAGTTACCTCTTGAATTCATTGAAGTAAATCCATTTCAGCCCCGCGTTGATTTCGACGAAGCTCGGTTGAATGAACTGGCAGATTCCATCAAGATTCATGGCGTCATACAACCGATTACCGTTAAAAAGTTAAGCGCAAAAAAATATCAGTTGATCGCCGGTGAACGGCGCCTTCGTGCCTCCAAGATGGCGGGCTTAACAACAATCCCCGCGTTTATCCGTACAGCCAATGATCAGGAGATGCTTGAAATAGCCCTGATTGAAAATACACACCGTGAAGATCTGAATGCCCACGAAGTAGCCATCAACTACAAACGACTTATGGATGAATGTAATCTGACTCAGGAAGACCTTGCTGAACGAGTTGGTAAAGACCGAGCTACCGTGGCCAACTACCTGCGTCTGTTAAAACTGCCCCCCGACATTCAACTGGCTATCAAAAATAGAACGATCAGCATGACGCACGCCAGAGCAATCATCAGCATTGAAGACCCTGTTGCTCAACTGAGTTTATATAAAGATATTATCAGCAAAGATTTATCCGTACGTGCCGTAGAGCAATTAGCCCGGGCCGCAAAACAAAACAAACGTAAAGCTCCTCAGCATTCAAGAGCATCGTTACCACACGATTTAAAACGTGTGCAGGACAAACTCGCTTCACATCTGAGTACCCGTGTGATCCTGAAAAATAAGCGCGGAGGTCGCGGCGAGATTGTAATCACTTACTTCTCTGACGATGACTTACAGCGATTAGTAGACTTAATGAACCTTTAATCCTCTGCGATTGTCGCGCTCATTACTTATAACTGCGATATTACTCACTGCATCACTGAACGTAGTGGCACAGACCATCACAGACAGTACAACCATTAAAATACATTCTCCCAGAAAAGCGGCACTCTACTCAGCTGTATTACCGGGCTTCGGACAAGTATATAATAGAAAATACTGGAAAGTGCCTATTGTTTATGGGGCGGGTGCAGTTGCCGGTTATATGATTTATTATAATGCCACAATAACCAACAAGCTGAATACAGCACTGCGATACAGGAAAGATGATGATCCCGAAACCTCACTCGACAACTTCACCTTGCAACGATTCTGCGGAAAACAAAACATTGATCTGACCCTATTCGGGGATGATGAAATTGCTACGCTGAAAGATACGTATCGAAGGGATCTGGATCTATCAGTGCTCTTCGCCGTTGCGGTGTACGGATTAAATATTCTTGATGCCGTTGTAGATGCACACCTCTTTTCATTCGATGTGAGCGAGGATCTAACTTTGCAGATCAAGCCGGCACCAATCACCGCAAGCACCGGAATTCATCCGGGACTAAGCATTAAATTTAGCTCCCGATGAATATCGTACTAGCCGGTTATGGTAAAATGGGTAAAATGATTGAAGCGGCGCTTCAGAGAGAACATCAGCACAACATTGTTTTACGTATAAACTCATCCAACAACGATCTGCTTCACAACCTAACCGATTACCGAGCCGATGTTGTTATTGATTTCAGCAAACCGGATGTTATCGAAGAAAACATCCGATTATATATACAACAACAAATTCCCGCAGTAATTGGCACTACGGGTTGGTACCATCGCTTGGAAAAATGGAAAGCGCTTTGCGAAAAAGAACAAGGAGCGATACTTTGGGGAAGTAATTTCAGCATTGGTGTAAATTTATACTTCCGAATCGGACAATATGCGGCATCATTGCTGAAACATTATCCCGAGTATCAGGTGAGCATAACCGAAACACATCATAAAAATAAATTAGATGCACCGAGCGGGACCGCTTTAATGCTGTCTCAATTCGTACGAACGGATCAACAAGGCACAGAAGTGCCGATTCAGTCAATTAGAGATGAGGATTCCATTGGACGTCACGAATTACATTATCAATCAATCTGCGATCAGATTACCTTAATCCATAACGCTACAAACCGTGAAGGTTTTGCATTGGGCAGTATCCGTGCCGCATCGTGGATAATTCATCATAAAGGCTTTCACAATTTTGCCGACATTTTCGAACAACTTTAAACGATTAACTGAAATAAAAAATCATATCATTTATGAACTGGAAATTCTGGAAACGTAAACCCAGCAACAAATCCAAATCCCGCGAATGGATAGAAGCATTGGTTTTTGCTGTTGTTGCAGCCACACTCATTCGTACTTTCATAGTTGAAGCGTATACCATACCAACACCCTCTATGGAAAAATCCTTGCTCGTTGGTGATTTTCTGTTTGTAAGCAAACTCAGCTATGGCGCAAGAATCCCCAACACGCCATTGTCTTTTCCGTTTGCACACAATACCATGCCCATATTTGGCGGCAACTCCTATCTGGAATGGATTAAACTTGGCTATAACCGATTACCCGGATTTGGTGTTGTTGAGCGTAACGATGTCGTGGTATTTAATTATCCTATGGAAGATTTTCGTCCGGTTGACAAAAGAGAAAACTATATCAAGCGATGCGTTGGTGTACCGGGCGACACATTAGAAATCAGAGATGCCTCTGTATATATCAATGGTAAATTAAATTGGAAAGCACCACAACGTCAGGAAGATTATCTGGTAACAACCAATGGCACACCGATCAACGACAAATTACTGCACGAACTCGACATCAGAGAGGGAGGACCTATTGGAACACCCGGTGTATATAATTTTCATCTAACGGATGAGCATGTAAAAAAACTTCGTGCCTTGTCTTCGGTAGTAAAGATAGAGCCTATGGTATTGCAAAAAGGATTTAACCCTGAGGTGTTATTCCCCGGCGATGCCGAACACTTTCCCTACAATATTGATAACTACGGACCTATTGTGATTCCGGCAAAAGATGCCACAGTGCAACTTACCGTAAACAACATTGCATTGTATCGTCGCATCATCACCATTTACGAAGGGCATAAGCTGGAGGAAAGAGATGGTAAGTTCTTTATTGATGGAAGCGAAAAGTCAACCTATCAGTTTGCAATGGATTACTATTGGATGATGGGTGACAACCGGCATAATTCTGCCGACTCGCGCTATTGGGGCTTTGTACCGGAAGATCACATTGTAGGTAAAGCAAGCATTATTTGGATGAGCTGGGACAAATACGGTGGATTCTTCAATAAAATCCGTTACAGCCGCCTGTTGAATCTCATACACTAGTCAAAGTGTACCACCTTCAACTGCTGATCCCAGATATGGAATGCTTGGATGAGGGTTTGGATATAGGTTGAACCGTGTATCATGTAGTATGGCAAAAAATTATCGATACGTTCATGCAGTACATCTCCAGGCATTAAGGTGTCCTTTATCCTCACGATCTGTTTAATACCTTCATCAAGTTTTCGTTTTTCACTTTTGCGCATTTTATCACGAATTGCTTCGAGTGATTGTATAGCTTTTTTATGTTCGGCCTCCACAAACCCCTTCAGGGTAGGATCGCTTTTTTCAGCCCGGGATAATAAGGACGCATATATATTATTCATGCGATCTGTTTCACTGATGATATCGATAGGTGTAGTGCCGTATTTATGAATAAATAAATCGGCTAACTGAGAGGCACTCCTAAAAAGTGCTGATACGGTAAATCCGTATTTATCTAGACGTTGACGTTGCTGAATATTGGTATAGATCGCCATATCACGTAACATCAACATTGGAACATGTAAACGATACGATTCAAAAAGGGTTTTCAGTTGCAGATGGTAGGCTACTTCGGCAGCGCCTCCGGCTATCATAATATCGGGTAACAACATAGCCTGATAAAGCGGCCTCAACATAACGTTCGGACTAAATCGTTCCGGATATGACTGAACCTCACGAATCAGTTCTTCCGAGGTAAACGTTTGGTCTCCGGCGATAAACATATTGTCAATTTTTTGTATGCGACTACGGCCTCCTTCAGTCAGATAAAACAGATTGATAGCACGCGGAACAGCCTGTATGTTGTATTGAGCACCGCGCAGGCGATCCATGGTTTCTTGAACCCGTTTAGCTGATTGTCCGTTACGCAATTCATCCAGCAAAACCGGACTAAAAGCTTGCTTCAGCTCCGGGGTATCTCCGTCAATAATAATCAGCCCATAGTCTCCAAATAAATCATTGAGCAAACCTCTTGTTGCCTGAGAAATCGTTTCATATTGAAAATAGTGTTTCTCCAACCAACGCTGAACAGCATGCGCTTTCTCGTCCGCCCCCAGAATATCAAAGACCTCCTGCTTGAAGGAGTCTATATCGTGTAGTCGAAAACGACCAAAGGCTCCCTTTTGTGAAGTGTTCCAGCTAATTTTTTTACCAAACAGATGTATATGAGCCAACTCCTCTTTGTCATGATCCTCCGTACCCATCCAAAATACGGGTACGATGTACGCGCCTTGTAGTGTTGCATTCAGTTCCTGCGCAACCTTTATTATTGATGCGATCTTATGAATGAGGTATAAAGGACCACACAAGAGATTGGGCTGATGTGCCGTAGTAACTGTGAAGGTATGCTCTGCCGCAAGCCGATCTATATTAATCTTTACCGCATCAGCTAGTTGATAGCCGGCATATTGATTGGTTAAACTTTTAGCCAGCAGCGCTCGGTCGACGACATAATTTTTTCTTGCCGCAATAGCGGCTGTTATCGATTCACGATTTGGTTGATATTGATAAAACGATGAAAGCGATTCAGCGCTATGCAGATAATCGCTTACAATTTTTGGCAATAATCCGGTTTGCGAGAACGGAATGGTTTCGTGCATACCCTATGATACCGGTTCAGCGTATAAGTCAAACTCAACGGCATCCGTGATGCGTACCCTTGCAAACTCACCAATGCGCAAATAATTTTTCTGTGCATCAATCAATACTTCGTTATCGACCTCCGGAGAGTCAAATTCAGTTCGTGCCACATAATAGTTTCCTTCTTTACGATCAACAAGGACTTTATATTGATTTCCAATTTTTATCTGGTTGAGTTCCTGAGAAATTTTAGTTTGTATGTCCATCAGTGCTGATGCCCGTTCGGCTTTACATTCTTCAGAAACATCATCCTCGTATGCATAGCCCGATGTACCTTCCTCGTGAGAATACGTAAATACGCCAACACGTTCAAATCGTTGCTCCTGAATAAAATCACACAACTCATTGAAATCGGCATCGGTCTCGCCCGGAAAACCAACCAGCATGGTTGTGCGAATAGCTATGCCGGGCACCTCGTTTCTGATGTCTTGAATCAGTTTAATAATTTCCTCTTTGGTGATCTGCCTTTTCATACGTTGAAGCACATGATCGGATATGTGCTGAAGCGGCATATCTATATAGTTGCATATAGCAGAACGGTTACGAATTACCGGTAATATATCCATTGGAAATTTTGACGGATAGGCATAATGCAGGCGAATCCATTCAAGCCCTTCAACATCGGCTAATGTATCAAGCAGCGTAGCCAGCTTGCGCTCCCTGTAAATATCCAAACCATAATAGGTTAACTCCTGAGCAATGAGCATAATTTCTTTAACGCCGCTGGTAACCAGCTTTCGGGCTTCATCAACAATAACTTCCATAGGCTTTGACACGTGCTTACCACGCATCAGGGGTATAGCACAAAATGAACAGGTACGGTTGCACCCTTCCGATATTTTCAGATAGGCATAATGGCTCGGCGTGATGAGTTGGCGCTCACCAAGTAGTTCATGCTTGTAGTCTGCTCCAAGTCGTTTAAGCAACGAAGGCAATTCCATCGTACCGAAGAAACCATCGACCTCAGCAATCTCTTCTTCCAAATCATTTTTATACCGCTCACTTAAACAGCCGGTAACGTATAGTTTATCGATGTGGCCTTTTTTCTTTAAGTCGGCATACTCCAATATCGTTTGAATAGACTCCGCTTTAGCTTTATCAATAAAGCCACAGGTATTGACAATGATGATGTCATGCTGTCTTTCGTAATCTTCGTGAAGCACATCAAAGTCGTTTGCCCGCAGTTGACCCATCAACACTTCAGAATCGACCATATTTTTAGAGCACCCAAGCGTAACAACATTCACGCGATTTTTTTTGTGAGAACGGGCGCGCATATTAAATTTTAAAACCGGTTTTATCAAATAGCGAATCAATAAACTCCGCACTGTCGAATAGCTGGAGCTGATGCATCTTCTCGCCTACGCCAATGTACTTAACCGGAATTTTAAATTGATCGGCAATGCCAATTACAACGCCGCCTTTAGCTGTGCCATCCAGTTTGGTTAAGGCAATAGCCGTTACCTCTGTGGCGGCCGTAAATTGTTTAGCCTGTTCAATTGCATTTTGACCGGTTGAAGCATCCAGCACAAGCAGAACCTCATGAGGTGCATCAGGCACAACTTTCTGCATCACCCGTTTTATCTTGCTCAATTCATTCATCAAACCAACTTTATTGTGCAGGCGCCCTGCGGTGTCAATAATACATACATCGGCACCTCGTGCCTTGGCAGATTGCACGGCGTCAAAAGCAACAGCCGCAGGATCTGCGCCCTGCCCCTGCTTAACGATTTCAACCCCGGCACGATCAGACCATATCGTTAGCTGATCAACCGCCGCCGCCCGAAACGTGTCGGCCGCGCCTAACATAACCTGATAACCCTTGGCCTTAAACTGATAAGCCATTTTTCCTATAGTTGTTGTTTTACCAACTCCGTTGACACCAACAACCATAATGACGTGCGGCCTGGAGCCCGCAGGTAATTGATAGTCAACTGCTGTGGCCGGTGCTGAGGCCTGCTTCATAATCAGTTCCACCTCTTCCCGCAGGATACGCTCCAGCTCCGACGAACTTAAATATTTATCCCGCGCTACCCGGGCTTCAATGTTTTTAATAATCTTAACGGTGGTTTCAACACCCACATCGGAAGAAACCAGTGCATCCTCCAGATTATCCAATACCTCATCATCTACCGTTGATTTACCGGCTATCGTTTTTGCCAGCTTGCTGAAAAAACCTTCTTTGGTTTTTTCAAGGCCTTTATTGAGATCCTCTTTTTTTTCTTTTCCAAATAGTCCGAAGAATGCCATGATGTATGTTGTGTCTGTATAAAAACGAATAGCTTCCCCCTTAACCGGGAGAAGCTATCGCACAAAATTGTTTAACTGAAGGAATGTTACTTCCCGGCTAGATATTCTTTTACTTTATCCTTGTGCACCATCTTCTCTTTAAATACGTATGCACCGGTTTTATCTGATTTCTCGGCTACGATAACTTTTACGTATGCTTTTGATGCGGCGCTCTGAGCGGCATCTTTTTGCGTTTTCGCGTTCTTTGAGGTTTTACCTGAATCTTTTGCCATAAGAGGGAGTGATTAGAGGTTATTTAATTTCTTTATGAATAGTGTAACGACGTAACACCGCATTGTACTTCTTTAGTTCCAAACGCTCCGGTGTATTTTTTTTGTTCTTGGTGGTGATATAACGTGATGTACCCGCCTGACCACTGTTCTTATGCTCGGTACATTCCAGTATAACCTGAACTCTGTTTTCTTTCTTTGCCATAAAATTCTATTCGTTTTAAGCTTTATTTAATTCGCGTAGTACTGATGAAATGCCCTTTTTGTTGATAGTGCGGATTGCAGAGGTCGATACTTTAAGTTCTACCCATCTGTTTTCTTCAGGGATAAAAAAACGCTTTTTCTGCAAATTCGGGTAAAATTTACGCTTGGTCTTGATGTTTGAATGCGATATTTTGTTTCCGCCTATCGCTTTTTTTCCGGTTATGTCGCAAGCTTTTGCCATCGCTGAATGTGTTGTTTTAGTAAAAAGGACTGCAAAAGTAATCAATCAAGTGATACCAACAAAGCACCACCGATTATTATTTTAACCGTTCCACAAAAAAAGTACGCGCATGAATTGGCCTACAAGGTCTCACTAACAATAAAAGCAATTATTGTGAACCCTAACGATACCACTAAGATAATATCCCACCGGGCCAATAATCCTATTATGCGCCTCAAACCATAAAATTCGAGCCGTTTTATGGAAGAGGTTTGCATAGGAATTAATTTGACATAATGAGTTTATATAGTTCAAAATCGAGATTGGGTACCGGATTATAGGCAAAGTCATCTTCCAGACAGTCGTTAATTACGGCCACCTTATAGGGTTTTAGGCTGATCACGAAGGTATTCTCATCATTTGAACCGTATTCCAGGTAGGAAAAGTAAAACATACTCAATAAATGTTAATCTTATTTATTGAGCTTATACAATATCAAATATTTATGGTTACATATTAATAGGTATTTATTCCAATGCCCTAATATCGTACAAGGCCGCCTGTGGTACATTAATGCCCTGCTGATTCATAAACTGAACTAACTGTTCCGCTTTTTGCTTTTGCCTGAGCTTTATATAAGTCAGTAGCAGGTTGTTATTGATTAATGGATCATTAGGTCGTAACTCTTTGCATTTTTCCAGATACACAACCACTTCATTAAAATTATTTTGTTTGAAGTAGATACCGGAGAGTTCAAAATAGGCTTCAACATATTTTGGATTGAGTATAATCTCTTCCTTGAGTAATTGTATGGCCTTGTCGACGGAATCCTTGGGCAGATAGTAATCGCGCGCTATAAAAAACCGACAGTATGGCTCGGCGTCATTCAACTTGTGGGCTTTGATGAATAATGGCAAGGCCTCCGCTTTTCGCTTATCGTTCACGTATCGGGCGGCCAGCTGATTATTGGCATACGATGAATTGGGTGAATCTTTAACGGCGTTTTCCCAGAATACAATCGGATTATCGAATCGGGGCAGATAACTATAAATCTGATAGGAGTAAAACAGTAGCACCGCGAATAGCGCATAACGATTGTATTCATTTCGCCATTGTCCGTTAAACAATGCCGACTCCGACATTACGATGAGCATACCAATAAGAGGTAAATACAGGCGATGCTCAAAAACCTGATCATTTATACCCTTAGGCACCAGAAAGAATGGAATGATAAATACAATAAACCAAAATAAACCAAATAACATCATCGGCATATTTTTTTTCTTGGTTGCAGCTAGGAGTGCTATCAGTACTACTAATGCCATGATACCCCACCAGATATTCATATTTTCTGCTGAGGGATAATTAGACAGCTCAACCGGGATAAAGACTATACCTAAATAAAGCAGTATGCGTGGCATCCGTTCGGCAATAAGATAAACCTGAGCCATAATACCATCTTTAAACAGCGAGTTATCGGAAACATTCGTTTTGAGGAGCGCCCACACGCCAATAATCAGTACCCATACCGTTGCCAGTTGCAACAGTGGTTTCGGCTTTCGCGGCAAAGGAAGAGCAAGGATAATACCTGCCGACACGAATGGAATAAAAAAGGCCGTTTCTTTCGTAAACAAGGCCAGAAAAAAGAATAAGCCCTGTAAAATCAGATGTTTAGGATTATCGCTTTGCAAATACCGGATCAGTTGTATAAAGAAACAAAGCGTAAATACGGTTAGCAGGGAATCGTTACGACCCGGAATCCAGGCCACAGCCATCGTTAAGGCCGGATGCAGGGCAAACAGAGAAGCTAATGCCCATGCCGTATTTGTTGCTTTTCCCATCACAATAAATAACCGAAACACCAGATAAACGGCAATCAGATGCAAGAGTATATTGTTAAAATGATAGATAGCCACAGAGTCTTTTGAAACCAACTGTTCGATCATAAAACTTATCTGCAAGAATGGTCTGTAGTAGATGTCTTTTTCTCCAAAAGTGCCTACCGTAAAGGCCTTGAAAATATTTGTTATTTTATTAAACTGTTCTTTCTCGAAAATCAGGATGTAATCATCCAGTTGTGTGATAAAAAAACCCAGGCTTTTGGCATAGACCATAAATGTTACGACTAATAGCGGCAGGATCATCCAGCTCAATGATGAGGCTGATGCCGTTCGTATAAGTTCTTTTTGTTTGTTTATTTTTTTGTCTTTACTCATAAATCACAGCATTATAATTTTCGCAAATCCAGTTTTCGTAAGTCCGGCGCTTTCCAGTAGGCCACAAACACGGAGACTATAGCCACACTGCCGCCCAGCACTACTGACGGGATCAAGCCGAGGAGCTTTGCCGCCAACCCACTTTCAAAAGCACCTATCTCATTCGAACTGCCAACAAAAATATTGTTTACCGCCGACACACGCCCTCTCATCTCGTCGGGTGTCATTAATTGCAGGATGGTTGCCCGAATCACTACACTTACATTATCAAACACCCCGCTCATAAACAACAGAAAGAAACTCCACCAGAACAACTCGGAGCAGGCGAACAGGATGTTACACAAACCAAACGCGGCCACACAACACAACATATTTAATCCGGCATGGCGCATAGGCCTGCGTGATGCAATAAAAACGCCCATCACCACAGAACCCAGAAATGGAGCCGCTCTGAGATAGCCTAAACCTTCGGGCCCTGTGTGCAGTATTTTTGATGCAAATATTGGCAATACGGCAACGGCACCACCAAAAAGCACTGCTACTAAATCAAGGGTTAACGCCGCCAGGATAATCTGATTACCCAACACAAAACGTACGCCCTCGCCTATGCTTTTAAAAACGCCTTCTTTTTTAGTCTTAACCGGTAGCGGGTAAGCGGGTATCATAAACATCAGCAATACGGAAAGGCCGGCACAAGCAATCACCACAAGATAGGCATTCATCACGCCGAACCAACCATATAACAAGCCTCCGAATGCCGGTCCGGCCACTGCCGCACTTTGCCATACATTGGTATTCCAGGCCGAACCATTTACATATAACGAACGGGGGACAATCTGTGCAAACAATGCCGATACCGAAGGTGCCAGAAACCCTCTTGCAATGCCTGTGGTGAATAGGATTGCATAAAACAACCATACGGCCAGGTTATCGTTCTGCACATAGCTTGTCACAAATAACATGGCCACACTGCAGATAAAAAACAAAAGCGAGCACACCACATTTATTCGTTTACGATTAAACACATCCGCCACGTGACCACCAAACAGCGAGGTGCCGACATAGGGCAGTGCCTCGGCCAGGCCTATCATGCCCAGCGATAAGGCATCATCGGTTAATGCATAAATCTGCCAACCCACAATCACCCCCTGCATCTGCACGGCAAACGTTAACAGAAAACGAAATCCGAGAAAGAATCTGAAATCGCGGATACGCAGTGAGGCAAAGGTGTCGTGTGCTGTTGTTTCTTGAGTCAACTAAATAGGATTCAGTACAATGCTAATAAAAAAAGCCACGTTACCGTGGCTTTATATTTAGGTGTTGTTCAACTTAGATATGCATCTTGGCTTTTTTTGCCAACAGTTGTTCCTGTGTTTCTTTATGGTCCGGATCCGGCACACAGCAATCTACCGGACAAACCGCGGCACACTGTGGCTCTTCATGAAAACCTACACACTCGGTGCATTTATTGGGCACAATGTAATATACATCCTCGGCGATTGGCGTGTGACGCTGCTCGGCATCAACCTCTGTTCCGTCCAGCAATGTAATCGCTCCGCGGATTGTGGTACCATCTGAAATCGCCCACTCGGCACCACCTTCATAAATTGCATTATTCGGACACTCGGGCTCACAGGCACCACAGTTGATACACTCATCAGTGATTTTTATTGACATAGTACGTTTAGTTTTGTATTCGCAAAATTAATGTTCCTGACTATAACTGCATAACATGGAAAAAGTTTTAATTCCACAACAAACAATTCAAGCACTAACCACTCTGGGGGAGCAGTTAAGCATCCGGCTTCATCAGGGTGAGCTGGATCAGGTACTCCATGAGGCTTACCTGGCCAATAACTTTTTCACACGCGAGTTCACTTCCTATGCGCTCAAACAAATTCTTACCCATTTTCTGGATAAACAAAAACTGCAACGTTTTGCGGCAGGCTATAGCCCGGTGCAAACGCCGGGAACCATAGCCATCATTATGGCGGGCAATATTCCGCTCGCCGGATTTCACGACTGGCTCTGCGTGATGCTGGCAGGGCATCTTGCCTTAGTTAAGTGTTCATCCAAAGATGTTGTATTGTTTCGGTATATCATCGAATGCCTGAAACAAACCGACTCTGACCTTGCCAGCCGCACACTGTTTTCAGAACGGCTAAATGACTTCGATGCCATCATAGCAACCGGAAGTGCAAATACCAATCGCTACTTCGACTACTATTTCAGTAAATATCCGCACATCTTCCGATCGAACCGAAGCGCTGTGGCTATTATCACCGGCAACGAAAGCGATGACGAGCTTCGAGCACTTGGCACCGATATCTTTATGTACTTCGGTCTCGGATGCCGCTCGGTGTCTAAGGTGTTTGTGCCCGAAGCATACGATGTATCTAATTTACTGCATTATATGGAGCCGTTTGCTCATCTGGCGCAACACACCAAGTACATGAATAACTACGACTACAACCGAACCATACTGCTGATGAACAAGGTACCACATTGGGCTAATAACGTGGTCTGCTTAACAGAAAGTGCATCCGTACATTCATCCATTGCCGTACTGCACTACGAATATTACAAAGATGCCGAACAACTTCACGAACGGCTCCGCCGGGATGCGCATCAAATACAAACTATCGTCGGTAAAGAACACACCCCATTCGGCGGTGCCCAGCAACCGGCACTGGATGTATTTGCTGACCATATGGATACCATGCAATTTCTGTGTACACTGTCACAATAAATCATCGCGGGCTTGTACGTGCGCATGTGATTGAACACGGCATACAAACGATCTAAAATAAAGAGCCCCCCGAACGATTTCTCGTCGGAGGGCTCGGGTGATGCACTGTAATTCAGCACATCACATTTTTACATGTTATTAGTCTCTGTTTAATACCAGACGGTTCACATATACGTTGGTTCCAACGTGTACACGAACAAAGTAAACACCTGATGCTACCGCGTTATCCAGTTGTATGCCTTCGATAAGATTACCGCCCGACATATTGCTGATTTGTGTCACCAGTGACTGACCCAGGGCATTCATCACTTCGATGCGTACTTCCTGATCACTTAAGTCACTGCTGTTTATGGCAACAGAGAAATTACCGGTTGATGGATTCGGGAACACATTGATGCCTTCACCCTGCGGGCTAACGGATTCAACGATTTCACCGGCCTCATCTTCACGGCAACCGGGACCACCGGTAGTGAAGGTTACGATAGGCGAAGCCGGAGACAGGTAACCGTTACACGATACAGACTGCGCAAAAATATTGTACGCCGTATTTGGTGATAACCAGTTAATCACTTTGAAATAGTTGGCACCAACAGGATAGGCATTGTATGCAGTCTCCGTGGTTTTCTTGATGTTAATAAAGTAACCCAATACACCAATACAGTTCGACTCATTCCAGGAGAATGTACCGCCTAGGCAATTGATAGTGCTCATGATCGGATTAGAGATCGCTGAACAAGCCGGCTTAACTTCTACAAGCTGAACCGTAGCATTTGGCGATGCCACATTACCTGTGCACAATGAACGTACATATATTTCCCAGATACTTCCTGCAAGACTTGAACCGATACTTAAGTTTATACTTGGTGATGATACACTGTACGAAACACCTGCTGTTTGTGTAGGGAATATACGACGGAAACGTACTTCGTAAGTACCCGTAGGTGATCCGCTTAATCCCGTAACACTCATCTGATTAGGACAGTTGGAAACAGCCGTAAATGTTGGAATTGGACAGCTATTTACCGGGTTGAGGGTTACATAGGATATGCTACTTGGATCGCCCAGAGCCGTTGCATTGGAAGGACAATTGTTTACCGCTACATATACGGCAATCGTATTTCCTGCATACAGTGTAGAAGCTACTGCAGAGGTAAGCGTTTTGGTTGTACCTGCCGTATCGATAAACGACCAGCCGGCACCTAACTGCATGTTTCTCCAGTAAACGCGGTATGTTGTAGCTCCCGCAACAGCATTCCAGTTTACTTTGAATCCGGGATTTCCTAAAGCATCCGTTGCATTTACCAGCGAGGTAATCGTTGGTTTAGCGCACAAGGTCTTAACACTCGAAACACCCGGGCTGGTACCGGAACACACCGGAGAAGCCAGCGTAACCGTTACATTCAGATTCGTGTTCGGTGTTAAACCGGTAATGGTATAGTTATTTGTTGTTACCGCCGCGGCAGAACCACTGCCCGCTCCGGTCCAGTTTAGGTTGTACTGTCCGGAACCGAACGGTGACCAGGTTACGGTTGCCGTGGTTGAGGTTACACTGGTAAACGTAACAATCGGTGTAGCACTTACCGCCACCACTGCTGTGGTCGATGATACGCTGAAGCAGTTATTCGCTATGGAGATGCAACGGTAATATTTTAAGCTGTTCCCATTGCCCGCTGTGGTCAGATAGGTATTCGCCGTGGCTCCGGCAATATCCGTAAAGCTGATATTATCGGTTGAAATCTGCCACTGGAAGAACCCTACGCCACCCACATTGGTGAGTAAACGTGTACCGCCGGTACAGATTACTGATGAAGCCGGTGTTACGTTACCCCCCTTAGGCAGTGACGCTACCGGTACAATGGCATTGGCCGCACACGAAGTGCCCGATAATTGTCCGGTTACCGTATAGAATACCACATCACCGCCTGTAGTGGCTACTACTGCCGATCCGCTGGTTTGACTCAATCCGGTAGCAGGTACCCACGTATAGGTGCCGGTACCGCCTGAAGCCGTGAGCGTATTGGTAATACCCGTACACACAGCATTGGGTGGCGTAACGGTTAAGGACGGCAACGGCATCAGGAATATCGTGTACTCTTCCAGTTCACCTCTGCGGTACGTATTCATCGTAGAGGCATTCTTGTTCCAGCAGGTAATGGAGTTTATGGCCGAGGTACTGTCCACACACATCACGCGCATTGTTGCCTCTCCCGTAATGTTATCATCCGGATCAACCGATGAACACGGTATGGTAATGTTAAAGGTATGTACCTGTGCGGCTGAACTGGATTTGTATAATAATTCTGTAGTGCTGAATTCGCCATCAACATCGGAGTCGAGCCATACTGCAACCTGCAGGGGCTTGTTCACCGCATTCTGATTCATATTGACTACCATCTGATACGTTTTACCGCGGTTCAGTGGTGTAGATATGCTTCTGAAATCCTGATAGCCTACCGGCTTGTTGATGGTGAGCGACGGATTGTTTAATAAAATGGTTGCCCCATCGTTGATTCGTACATTGCTGATGACATCGTTGTTATCAAATGTATTGGTTGTTGTACCAAAGCTTGATGCACAACGTAATTTCACCAGAGCCACATTACTGTATGCTACCGGACATCCGCCATTTTTGTAAACACCACGCACATATAGGTATGGTGAGCTGGGGTTAACATTAATAATTGCTTTGTTAGGATACGTAATATAAGTCCCCAGTGAGGTGGTAAAGTTGTCGGCTGAATATTCCCATCCAAGACGAGTTCCAACACCCGGATCTTCCGTGATATCAATTTCACCGTTTACAGCCTGCTCGGTTGGTAATATGGTGGTAATGGTTCCCGGCAGTGTTGCGTTCAAACAACTGCTGGCCTCCACCTCAATATTATAATCTTCCGATTCGCCGTTTACATAATTTAAACCGGTGCTCAAACATGCATCGAGGGCATTAGTCGTATTAGAAGCACGAACGCGCATACGCACTAAACCTAAGTTTGCTGTGGCCGGAACATTTATAAGGAAGTACACCGGCTGACTGTTTGATGTAGCCTGCATACCTACCTGTTCTCCGGCATCGTTAAAGTCGTTGTCGCCATTCCAGTCGATCCAGGCGCCGATGTTATGCGTGCCGGGATTGGTTCCGGGAACAACTTTTAACCAATATGGCGCGCCCTGCTGTACGATTCCTTCGGTTACCGTAGTAAAATACTGATAGAAAGGTGCTGTGGTATTGGCTCCTGAGGTATTGGATAAACCACTGTTTTCCAATTCTACACTGCTAATGAAATAGCCGTTGCTCGTACCGGTGGTAAACGATGGCTGACAACCGCAGAAAACAGAACTTACATTAAGCGTGGAAGAATAGTCGAAAAGACCGGAGTTCACGCAGGTGATCCGTCGTCTGTATTGTGAGGTTGGTGTACCGGGAGGTATGTTTACATTTAAGGTCAGAAAGGTTGCACCAAGAACATTGGTCCATCCTGAACCGGTATTGCGCTCCCACTGATAGCTCAGCCCTGTTTGGCCGGCAGATGCTCCGGTTACAGAAAGTACAAAGGGGGTTCCCTGACATGGATTGGGAATGGAGCTGACTGTAGTACCTCCGGTTGGTGTGCCGGAACAAACCGGAAGCACACTGATCTGAATACCGTAGTCTTCGGTTTCGCCGAAATACACCGCCGAACACGCATCGGTCCAGGGATTCGATGGCAGAGGAATACCCTGACACGGATCCGCTATGCGAACACGCATACGGGTATAAGGTGCCGGTGCGGTACCTGCCGGTATCGTTACATTAATGATACGGATATTGTTTGCCGGACCTGTGCCTGCGGGAATACCGCAATATGAAGTAAACTGTACCTGACCCATCCATTCTCCCGGATCATCAAAGTCGGCATCGGTATTTAAATCTACCCAAACCGATGCACGCTCGCCGGTGTAAGGGCCACATTGAATTTCTACCGGATACGTGGTGCCAATATTTAATATGCTTACCGGTGCGGTTGGCGTTCCGGTATTGGAATAACGGAACTGATCGGATGTTGAGGTACGGGTATACCCGTTGAAACTCACGCGATCGATACGGTCGGCCGAGTTATCGGTCATAACCGGTGTGCAATAACAATTTACGAAGCTGGGATTACCCAATACCGTAATGGGCGTGGAGTATGCCTCCTGACCGCTGATCGTACACGTGGTGCGGCGACGGAACTGATACGTTCCACCAAGTGGCACGCCGCTATAGGTTGCATTAACCAAGGTAGCTCCCGGCATGTCGTTCCAGGTAATACCCGCATCGGCACTCATTTCCCACTGGAAGCTGATGCTACCATTGTTCGGGAACGTTTGTGTAGATAAGTAAATAATCGAGGACGGACACACATAGTTGGTGCTACCGAACGATGTAGAAGGTAATAGCTGAGCAGGAGTGATGATGTATGTACCCGTACCGCCTGTACCGGTGCCCAGCGCTGTAACGGTTGTTCCAAAAGCCACATTAGGTCCATCGAGGAACATACCCAATGCAACCTGACCCGATGTGATACCGGATACCGTTAATACAGAGCCCGCGCCGGTGATTGAGGTGCTGGCAAAGGCATGAGGTGCACTTAAGGTGTACACGCCGGCCTGTCCCGGAGTGCCGGATACCTGAGCAATAATTGCTGTTCCGGGCGCAATACCGGGGCCTGAAATGGTGCCCGGTGTATTTATATTTATTGGCCCGTTGGTTAATGCCGTTACCGTTAACACGTTATTGGCACCGGCAACGGTGATACTTGGCGTATTGTGTGAATTACTGATGGTATAGATACCGGTACTGCCCGCACCGCCACTCACCTGTGCGGTGATGGTGGTACCCGGCGTTATTCCGGCTCCGCTCAGGTTCATACCCACGGTAAGCGCTCCGGATGAAATAGCCGTAACACTCATCCGGTTACCGGAACCGCTAATCGTTGTGCTCGCCACTAACTGAGTACTGCTGATGGTATAGGTGCCGGTGCCACCGGTGCCGGTGCCCAGTGCCGTGATGGTTGTGCCCGGTGCAATACCTGCGCCGGTAATCGACATTCCAACCCCTATGTTATTATTTCCTGCTGATACCGCCGAAACCGTTAAACGGGTTCCGGAACCGGTAATTGTAGTACTTGCTATGGTTTGTGCATTGTTTACCGTGTAGGTTCCGGTGCCACCGCTACCGGTGCCCAGTGCCGTAATGGCTGTACCGGCCGAAATGGCCCCACCGCTGAGCAGGGTACCCACGGCCAGCGGTGCTGAACCGCCGGTTACGGCTGTAATCGTTAATGTGGTTCCGGATATGGTTCCCGTATAGGTTCCGCCATTGATGGTTCCGGTAAAGGTAGCGCCGGTATTAGCGGTAAATATGGCGCCGGCTCTTGCGGTAATGGATGGGCCGGTAATGGTTCCGGTAAAAGTTGTGGCCGAAAAGTCAAAACCGGTAGATGTACTGCCGGCTAAGGTATTACCCCCGCCGTCGGGTGCGCCCGAACAGGCTACCGATGGCGCTATGATCACTTTATAGTCTTCTACCTCTCCGTAATTATACTGCGCTGTACACGCCGGATTGGCAACCGTTAGGTTGCTCCAGGTATAACGTATTCTCATTTTGGTTGTGCCACTCAATGCTGTGGGCGGCACGTTTATAAGGCCGCAGAATTTATTGTAGGGAACCGTAGGCGTACCGCATTCGGTAAGCTGTACACGCTCCGATACATCAAATATGGCATTCTGATTATAGTCGATCCAAACCCACACCTGTACACCCGGGAAAGGCGAGGTGGTTTCTACAGTTATAGGAAAACTTCCGTTGAGCGATACGTTTGCCGCTGTACCGGAAAAGTAATCGGTAAAGCCGGCAAAACCACTTACATTATTGATGCCGGCAAAAATAACGCGGCTCATGGTTCCTACACCACCGGCTCCGGTATTTGTAGGCGCACAATAACAACTGGTAAAGGCTACCGGATTAACCGTAAGTGCCGTACTGGTTGCTGAGGCGCCGTTACCCACACACGAAACGATGACCCGATACTGAGTGGCTACACCCGTATAGGCTATGGTTAAGCTGGTGGCATTGGTACCTTCGTTGGTCCAGCCGGCCGAGTTTATATTACGTTGCCACTGATAGGCAAAGGCACTACCCACCGATGCTCCGGTTAAGGTAAGCGCCACGTTGGAATTAATACAAGCCGTTGCCGGGCCGGTTACGGTACCGGCTACCGGGCCACCCATCGGGCAGGGCTGATTGGTGAAACGAATGGAAGGGCGTAGATTAAACACCACACCGCCCGTGCTACTGCACACGCCGGTAGTCGAGTTGTCGGCAAATTCGCGACGACCTACCGTAACACCGATATTACTCTGACCAACGGTGGGGAAACTGGTGGTGCTCTGGAGCGTTGCCACATTCGTATTACTGTTAAAGCAGATTTCTACCACAATACCGTTATTTACGGCCCGGTTAAACGTGCTTGAAAAAGATATCGTGTGCCAGCCGGTAGCCGAGGGGCCGTTGGCGCTATTGATGTTACCATTAAACACCAGCGTGGAGGCGCCCGTGACCCAGCCGCCGCTCAGGTTGGCTACCGTGGTATTGTACAGGCGTATGGTGTATCCGTTAAACGGATTTGTTGCACCATTCCATCCATTCAGGTTATCCACGAAAAACTGCATCGATGTAATGTTACCTGCCGGAACTCCTGCGGCATTCAGGTCTGCATTGGTGTAGAGGAACTGAACGCGTTGCGCTTCAGCCTCCAGGCAATACGGATTGGCACGGCCATTCAGGCTCGTGGTCCCTGTACCTATGGTCCAGGTTTGTGCCTTGAGGTTCGTAGCCAGTAATCCCATAAGGATTATCAGGTACAATGAAATGAATCGGGTAACATGTAGTTTCATATAAAATGGATTTAATTGTTTTACTTTTTTGGACAATACAGGCACCCTATTACTGAAAGAAAATGATTTTGTTGCGGCCTGCATGGGGTATATCTTGTTTGGTTTTACGGTTAATTACGAAAAGCAAAACTATGCTTGCCTTAAGGTGAATATTCCAAATATTAGATTACTGAGCTGTTAAATACGTTAATATGATGATAATGACCGATAACGTGATCTATTGAAAAGAGCGTTAGCAAGGTGCTAAAAAGAAAAATCCCCCGACCAGGTTGTGGCGGGGGATTTCCCTGATTACCGATTACAACCCGGAGGCCGTAATGCGGTTAGTGATAAAAAATTAGTCTCTGCTGAGTACCAGACGGTTCACATATACGTTCTTTCCAACGTGTACACGAACAAAATAAACGCCTGATGCTACGGAGTTATCCAGTTGTATGCCTTCGATGAGGTTACCACCGGTCATATTGGTAATGTTAGTTACCATGATCTGACCAATAGCATTCATTACTTCGATGCGTACTTCCTGAGCACTTAAATCGTTGCTGTTAACCGATACGGAGAAGTTTCCGTCCGTTGGATTCGGGAAGATGTTGATGCCTTCGCCGTGCGCATTAACCGCTTCAACAGTTTCAGCTTCTTCTTCACGACAACCAGGTCCACCGGTAGTGAACGTTAAGATTGACGATGCAGGAGAGATGTACCCATTGCACGATACAGAGCTAACATAAATGTTGTACGCTGTATTTGGTGTAAGGAAGTTGATCACACGGTATGTGTTTAAACCACCTGTTGGGTATGCACTGTAGGCTGTTGCTGTAGTCTTCTTAATGTACATATAGTAACCGGTAACGCCCACGCAAGTGGTTGGGTTCCAGCTAATTGTACCTCCAAAACAGTTGATAGCACTGATTAATGGGTTAGATAATGACGGACAAGCCGGCTTAACTTCCACAATCTGTACAGGGCTGTTTTCAGAGAACGTAGGACCAGTACAAACCGACTGCACATATACTTCATATACAGAACCGGAGTTTTGTGAACCGATGCTGATATTGAACGTAGGTGATGAAACCTGATAAGTTACAGACGATGTAAAGCTTGGGAAAATACGACGGAACGAAACACGGTAGTTACCCGTTGGTGAACCGCTTAATCCGGTAATGCTTAACTGGTTAGGACAGTTTGAAACCGCAGTAAACGTTGGTGCAGAACATCCGCTCAATGGTGGTACTGCAATGTACTGGATGGTACTTACATCACCAAGTGCGGTTGGGTTAGAAGGACAGTTGTTCACGGCTACATAAACCGCCCACGTTGAGTTAGGCGCGGCATTAACCGGTAAGGTTTTAACGGTGCCTCCTGTAGTGTCCACAAATGCCCAGCCGGCGTTGCTGTTCATGTTACGGTAGTAAATACGGTAGCTGGTAGCACCTCCAACGGCAGTCCACGTAGCACGAAGCAATTTGTTGCTTGTAGTCGCCTGTGTAATTGCGGTTAAGCTCAGGCCTGTAGGTTTAGCACATAGTGTTTTGGTTGTGGCTGTACCGGGGCTTGTACCCACGCAGGTTGGTGTGTTTAAGGTAACGGTAACGTTCAGGTTGGTGTTTGGTGTTAAACCACTCAATGCAAAGTTATTGGTGGTTACCAAGGTCTGAGAGCCGGTACCGGCACCTGTCCAGGCAATGTTATACTGGCTTGGTCCAAATGGTGTCCAGGATACGAGCGCACTGGTTGAAGTTACGTTGGTAATGCTCACAATCGGTGTGGATGAAGGGCTAACTACAGCTGTAGTAGACGAGATGTCGAAACAGGCTGAAGACGATGCAATAACACGTACAAAAGTAGTGGCCGTGATGTTGGTTAAGTTGAATGTGTTGTTGGTAGCACCGACAACGTTAGTCCAGGGGCCTGTTGCACTTGACGCGGTTTGCCACTGCAGGTTACCTGCAGTGCCTGTAGCCGTAAACAATCTAGCCGTACCGCTACACACTACAGACGAAGCCGGAGTTGCATTACCACCTATAGGTAAAGTAGCCGCGGCAAAGGTCTGCTGAATGGCACATCCTGTACCTGCCTGCGTACCGGTAACGGTATAGAATTGCAGGGTAGGAATGTTGTTAACCGTAATGGTAGTGCCGGTAGTAGCACTGATACCGGTAGCAGGAGCCCAGGTATAGGTACCTGTTCCGCCGCTTACCGTAATCGAACCACCCGCAGGCACACACACCGCATTTGGAGGTGTTACCGTTAAGTTTCCAAGTGGTTGAATATCCACTGAATACTCTTCAATTTCACCATAACCCTGAGCAGTAGTTGTACATGCATTAGAGTCGATAGGTGTACCGCTGAATTTAGTCATTACACGTAACACAGCCGGGCCAATATAGTTATTAGCCGGGTTGGTGTTTGAACAAGGAACAGTAATGGTAAATGTTTGTGCGGTAGTTAAGGCTGTGGTTGAACGAGCGCACATTTCATTGTTTTGGAAAGTACCATCGCCATTGAAATCAATCCACGCGGCTACGTGTTCAGACCAATTGCCCTGAGGCGTAACACGCAATTCGTATTGTTTACCACGCTCAATGTCGGCAGAAATGGTTTTAAAGTTCTGATAGCTATCCGGATCAACAGGATCAACGGTAGAGTTGTTGTCGAACAGGGTAGTTAAGGCCGGCAGGGTACGTAAACGAACATTGGTGATGTTATCGTTATCGTGAGCACCTTGGGTAATGTTTACGGCGCAATCCGTTTTTACAAAAGCTACGTTAGAGTTGGCAACCGGGCAACCTTCGTTCTGATAAACCGCACGTACATACGTAAACGGATTAGGGTTAACCAGTAAGTGAATAAACGGAGCCGGGTTAGGATAAGCGGCAAAGCTTCCAGCAGGGGCTGTAGCAAAATCGTCGAAAGAGAATTCCCAACGGATAAGCGTACCATCACCACCGGAAATGGTTGGCGTTACTACGTCGTTATTGGTGGTAAAGGTAGGAGTAACACCGCTTAAGTTACCGGCAACCGAACCACCTGCAGGGCAGTTTACCGGACCAACCTGAATCTTGTAATCTTCCGTTTCACCATTCACATAGTTGGTACAAGGATCGAGGAATGCAAACGGATTGGCACCGCTCACGCGGATACGCATACGCGTAGTACCTAACGTAGCTCCTACAGGAACCTGGAAGAGAGCATTCACCACGCCACCGGCACCGGTACCACCGGGAGCCGTTGTAAAGGTAGGTGACATGAGGTTTTCGCCGGCGTCAACAAAGTCGCCATCCTGATTCCAGTCGGCCCAGGCGCCATAGTAATGTATGCCGGCACCGGTACCGCTGTTGAGGCGTAACCAGTAATAAGCACTGCGCGAAGCGTTGGCAGAAAACGAAGAGTCTGTATAGTTAGCATAGGCCGGAGCGGCACCAATGCCACCGGTAGTATTGTCGAGGGTTCCACCTTCAACACGTACGCGGCTAACGAAGAAAGCGCCGTTACCCGATGTAAATGACGTTGCGCAATAGCAAATGGTACGGGCTACAGTTACCGCACTGGAGAATGACGTATCTGAAGTGTTGGTACAAACAATACGACGACGGAACTGCACGCTCAGCGGATCGGAAACCGAATAGGTAAATCCGTTAAGGGCCAAACCGTTACCGCCGGCGATATCGATCCATCCGGCACCGTCGTTACGTTGCCACTGATAAGCTAAACCGCTCACACCGGTAGTAGAACCGGTTACCGTTAAGTTAAATGGAATACCGGTACAGCCGGTGCCCCCTACCGAAGATACCGCAGTACCACCGGTTGGCGCCGCCGAACAGTTTGGTATCACCGCAAGCGTAACAAAGTAATCTTCTGTTTCACCAAAACCGTAGGTCGTACAAGGTGATATTGAACTTGTTGCAAACACCTCACGAACACGAAGGCGTGTAACTCCCGCAACCGCAGTTGGCGGCACAGTAAAGTTTACCGTTGCGCTGGCAGAGCCTGCCAGGCCGGTTACTTCACCTAATTTTTCACCGGCGTCGTTAAAGTCGCCGTCCGCATTAAAATCGATCCATCCGGCAAAACCATTGGAGCTTGTCCAGGTACCAACCTGTACAATAAGGTCGTACGCAGCGCCAATATCTAATGAAGTGGTAAGGTTAGCCGGAGGTGCCGTAAATAGGGTGAAGTATGGCGCAGTAGTGTTCTGACCGCTATTGAGGTTCGTTAAGGTATTTAACGTAACGCTGTTTACGAAGTCGCCGCTTGGCGCGTTGGTATATGTAGGTATGCAATAGCAATTGGTAGCCACATCGTTATTTAAGGAAATGGTATTGGAATTATTTCCTAAACCGCTTGGGGTACACAATGTATAAATACGGTATTGTGTGTTTTCTGACTGACCGGTAACGGTAACGCTAGCAGAAGTAACCGAGCCGGCAGCCACGGTGATACCGCCTGCAGGCAGGTTGGTCCAGCCGCCAAGGGTGGCATTATTGGCCTGCCACTGATAGGATATACCGGGCGCCTGAGTTAGGCCTGTAGCCGAAAGGGCGATATTAGTAAATGAACAAACAAGCCCGGCAGGACCTGAAGCGGTACCGGCACTTGGCGTGCCACTACAAGGAGGTGTAGCAATGATGTTTACGCGATAGAGTTCGGCTTCACCCCAGGTAAAGGTGCTGGCGCAAGGCAAATTGGCATTCGGGAAACCCTGTTCAATATTTTTTACCAACATACCGGTAATACCGAGTGTTGCGCTACCGGGTATGGTGATGGTTCCGGTTTGTGTGCCAGGTCCAAAAAGTGCTGTCGGGCTGTTGTAAACCTCCTCACCGGCGTCGTCAAAGTCGCCATCCTGGTTAAAATCGATCCACATTTTAAAACCGTTGGTGTAAGTACCAGAGGCGATAATAGATGTAAGTGAAATATTGTAGGTGGCACTCTGACCTAAATCGGGCACCGTTGCCAGGTTGGTGTAGTTCTGATACTGATTGATTAAAGATGGCGTACCGGGAGCTGTAGAAGCCGGAGAGGCCAGCGTAGTGGTATTGTTGAGGGTAATGGTTTGCCCTACAACCGTTACGTTTCCGAGATCTTCGTCAGCTACAGAAGTAGCACCACCATAAGGAGGCGCACTGGCTGAGCAATAGCAGGCCCAGAATGGAGACATAGCTACCGATACCACATTGGAAACAGCGCTCAAGCCACTTGGCGTACATAATGTAAAAATACGGTACTGGGTAGCCACCGTTTGTGATACAACAGCTGAAGCTGAAGTTGCAGCGGCAATGTTGTTCCAGGTGGTTCCGCCATCGGTAGAGCGTTGCCAGTTGTAGCCGATACCGCTACCAGTGGTTAAGCCGGTAGCTGATACTGTAAAGTTAGCACCGGTACAGGCGCCGCTCGGGCCTGTAGCGGTACCGTTATTGGGTGTGCCGACACAGCCGCTCAGGCGAATAAAGCGCGCGTTAGGGCGTGTAGTTGTGGTAATGGCAGTCGAAAGACTACTGGCACAAACCCCTGCGGCATCAGCGCGGTATGTGCGGCTGGTATTTGCAGGCAAAAGCGTAGTTTGGCGAACAGGTACGTTGTTTGTAAATCCTGTTCCTTGAACGCACACTTCTACGATAATGTTTGAAGTTCCGTCCCAGCTGAACGCACCAAGCGTAAAGTCTTTCCAGCCGGCAGCTCCTGCTGTGAAATTGGCTGGACCATATACTAATGTCATTCCTGTTTCCCAGGCGGTTAATGCTCCGGTAGCAGAATTTTTCAAGCTTATAGTAAAGTTTGGTTGAACGTTATTATTCAAAGCAGTTGATTCCCAACCAATCTGAGAAATGGTACCGGCGGTCATTCCCGCAGCGGTCAGTTCAGTGGCTCTGTATATAAACTGTTGACGAGCACCCCAGTAATAGTTACCCCAAACGCAGGGGTAGCCTGTTGTTGTACTGGCACCTATTCCCGTTCCTATAGTCCATGTCTGTGCCATAGATTCGGTAAACAAGCCCGTTATCATAAGCGCCACAAGAGCTACTAAGCTCAGCGCTTTTTTTGTTGATGTATAAATCGTATTCATGGTTTAAGTCGGTTTTTTTTAGTGAGCAGACGAGTTAGAACCTATCGCTTTATAGTAGTTGTACTTCCATAAAGAGGCAAGGCCGCCGTTGTTAAGAATATCCATTTCTTCGCGACTCATGAAGCTTTCCCAGTTTTCGGTAGTGGAAGACCACGCTTTAAACTGCGAAATGAAGTTGTTCATTACCGCATCTAAGTTTTGCACCCCTTCGGCAATCTGCTTTTTGGTTTCAGCAGAGAAAGCCTGAGGGAATCCCGCCTTAAGGCGTGCATCAGATAGCTCAGCTGTAAGAACATTCGGCTGGGTTGCCGTTTGTCCGTTCACTGAACCGTCTTTTTTAACGATGGCATATGGCTTCGCTCCTTCGGGAGTGATAACCACTGCGTTGTTTGGATCAAAGTTCGCCTGCTGGGCCGCCGCGCCAAAAGCGCAAAGCAACACCAGTGCTAAACTCATGAACCAAGCCGTTGTGTTGGTTTTGGTTTTCATGATAGAAAATTGATTTAGGTTAAAAAATTGGTTTTGGTTTAAAAATTGGTTGTTATTAAAAAAAAGTGATTGCTGCGTAGAAGCCGAATCGAATATAGCGACAGGTAGTAATTCCGTATGGAGCACGGTTGCAGTCTTCATGTTTTCAGGTGTTTCGGTTTCGGTTAGGTTTTTTACAGATACTACTTGGTTGTGTTATCTGAAGGTTAAGTTTACGTAAACTTAGCATTATAAAATTCACAAACAAGTGTTGAAGTAATTTTTTTTTAAACAAAATGTGTATAACCGACGAGTGGTTATTTTTTTTCGATGAATTAATTAATTGTTTGTTTGAAATTTTTTGGAGGCTGTTTGTCATTCTGAACGTAGCGCAGCGCAGTGAAGAATCCCCCTTGTCATTCTGAACGAAGTGCAGCGCAGTGAAGAATCCCCTGTCATTCTGAACGAAGCACAGCGCAGTGAAGAATCCCCCTGTCATTCTGAACGCAGCGCAG
>BJGO01000006.1 GCA_014190535.1 Bacteroidota bacterium
GGGGCACAAAACTTTCCCGTGTTTTTATTTTCATGGTTATTAAGGATTTGGCCCTAAAAGCAGGGATTAAAAAAAATATTAGTCCTCACACATTCCGGCATTCTTTTGCCACGCATCTTGTTGAGGGAGGTGCCGACCTCAGAGCTGTGCAAGAAATGCTTGGGCACGTTTCCATTACGACCACTGAGATTTACACCCATCTGGACAGGGAATACCTGCGTCAAACCATTTTACTGCATCATCCGTTATACAACAAATAATAACATGAAATTAGCTCGCAATATAACGCTCACCATTTTCAGTCTTTTAACTATACTCTATGTGTTGGTACAATCGGGTTATATCGACATAGAGCGTGCGACGTTTAACTACACCATTTATCGACAGGCTGTATCGGGAGATAGTATTCTTTTTGCCGGTTCGCAAACATCTAATTACTTAGGCCTGCCTGATTCGCGCATAGCAGATTTCGAGGCGGATAACAAAACGAATTCCGTGAAGTATATTATTTCAAAAATAAATAACGACAGCCGTTACCACGAGTTTTCCATAAAGACAGTTAAAGTCAGTTTGCAGGTTCGAGAACTGCTTGCTCAACCGTCAGATACCTTCACCGTTAGATTAGATGGTCAGATTAACGGATTCTGTTCTCCGCAAAGTGCTAAAGAACTTACACAACTTGTTTTGGCAAAATTTGAATACGGTCAGGTTGAATAAATAATTACTCATCTTCGTATTGTGATGGTAATGCCAATTAGAATTGATTATTTTTCAATCGCATAACAACAGTTCAATCCATGAATATTAAATTACGTCTCACCTTGCTGAGTTTCTTCCAGTTTTTTGTCTGGGGGGCATGGCTGATAACGCTTGCGACCTATTACTTTACCAATAACATTGGAACAGGGGTACAGTTAGGGGCAATCTTCTCAACACTTGCTTTATCCTCAATGCTGATGCCGGCCCTTATTGGAATTATTGCTGATAAATGGATGAATGGCGAGCGTCTTTATGGGGTATTGCAGATTTTATATGGTCTCATACTCATTTATGTACCACAGGTCAAAGATGCCGATGCTTTATACTATGTCTTCTTCGCGGCAATGATATGCTATATGCCAACTATTTCACTCTCAAATTCAATATCATATAAAATACTAAAGGATAATAACTATGATGTGATTGCTGTATTTCCCCCAATACGGGTATGGGGTACAATTGGCTTTATTGCCGCAATGTGGGTAACTAACTTAACCGGAAGTAAGGCAAATGCAAATCAATTTCTTATTGCCGGTATTGCCGCAATGGCCTTAGGGTTGTATTCATTCACCCTTCCGAAATGCAGACCCCAAAAGACTATTTCATCAGAAGCATCTCTTTTTGAGATGTTGGGTCTTCAGGCCTTTAAACTGCTGAGCCAATACAAGATGGCGCTGTTCTTTATCTTCTCTATGTTCCTGGGGGCGGCCTTGCAGTTAACTAATATGTATGGCGATACGTTTCTGGATGATTTTAAAAATATGCCGGAGTATGGTCCTGAATCATTTGTGGTTAGGTACTCTACGATAATCATGTCGATCTCCCAAATTTCTGAAACGGTATTTATTCTCACCATTCCATTTTTTCTCAAGCGGTTCGGAATTAAGAACATAATGATGTTCTCTATGCTGGCCTGGGTCTTGCGCTTTGGTCTTTTTGCATTCGGCGATCCGGGTAGCGGGTTATGGATGATTATTTTATCCTGTATTGTGTATGGTATGGCTTTTGACTTTTTTAATATTTCCGGTTCATTGTTTATTGAAACCAACACCGACCCGGCTATACGTTCCAGCGCTCAGGGATTATTTATGATGATTACAAATGGGGTAGGTGCTTTTTTGGGAAGTATGATCAGTGGCTTCATTATACAGCATTATTTCACACGGCAAAACGGACTCAAAGAGTGGCCTGCTATATGGTTTACCTTCTCGGTATATGCCTTTATTGTTATGATCTTATTTGTGATCTTGTTTAAACACAAACACGATCCGAATCAAACTTTAACGGTAAGGCATTAATACATTGAGTGAATTGTGGCACTCAACGCTAAATAATCAGGTTGGTTTATTTGGTCGCTTCGCTGAATAACCGGTTTACTTCATTCCAGTTAATTATATTCCAAAAAGCCTGAATATAGTCTGGTCTGCGATTCTGATACTTTAAATAGTAGGCATGCTCCCACACATCCAGCCCGAGTATAGGTGTGCCTTTTACTTCAGCAATATCCATCAGTGGATTATCCTGGTTTGGGGTTGAGCAAATAGCTAGTTTTTTATCAGCATTTACAATCAGCCAGGCCCATCCCGAACCAAAGCGTGTGGCACCGGCATTGTTGAACTGCTCTTTAAATGTGTCCACCGAACCAAAGGCAGCATGGATAGCATCAGTTAAATCGTCGGATGCTTGTCCGCCATTTGGAGAAAGCAAGGTCCAGAACATACTATGGTTCCAGTGGCCTCCGCCATTGTTGCGCACGGCCATAGGTAACTTACTAATGTTGCGCACAATTTCATCAAGAGATTGATTCTCTTCGGGCTTGCCGGCCAAGGCGTTGTTCAGATTATTTACATAGGCTGCGTGGTGCTTGCCGTGATGTATCTGCATAGTCAGTGCATCAATGTGTGGCTCCAATGCATCAAAAGCGTAGGGTAATGCGGGAAGTGTAAAAGCCATAGGATGTTTATTTAGTTTAACCATACAAATATAGGCAGCATTCGTTACTAAACAGAGGGGCTCAGTTTAAAAAATCATTTAACAATCAATTAAAGAAGCGGAGCCTCCGGTGCAGGGGGCAACCAACAAAAACCATTAGATTAGCCGCGCCAAGATGAAATTTCATTTCTTACTTCTGAGTTTTCTTTTTTGCAACGCTAACCTGTATGCCCAAAAGTCAGCATTATCAGGCACCGTAACAGATGCAAAAGATAAACAAGCCCTCATTGGTGTTACGGTAGTCATCAAGGGAACCTCGATTGGTGCAGTTACCGATATTGATGGTAAATACAAATTGGATCAAATTGCAGCCGGCACATACAATATTGAATGCTCTTATATGGGTTATGAAAAAATGCTATTCACCGGAATTAAATTCAAGGAAGGCGAAACCAAATTGCTTAATATCGAAATGAAGACCTCGGCATTCACTCTGGATCAGAATATTGTCATTATTGGTCAGAAACCGCTTATTGATGTTGAAGATGCCAAATCAGTTAAGCAGGTAGGGAAAGATGTAATCGAATCTGCCCCCAACCGAAGTATACAGGGCATTCTCAATACGCAAACCGGAGTGATTCAAAATCCTGAAGGTGTACATATACGAGGTGGGCGAACCTATGAAACCGGATTCTTTATTGATGACGTGTCGGCAACAGACCCCCTTGCCGGTACGGGATTTGGTATCGACATTGGTTCCAATGCAATCGATAATGTTGAAGTAAATACTAGTACCAGCGATGTAGACTTTGGAAATGCAACAGCCGGAGTTGTTAATACAAAGACCCGAACTGGTGGAAATAAATTCTCGGCCAGCGCATTGGTTAAACACGATAATTTCGGATTTAACAACAACTCTCGCTCATCGTTTAACCAAACAATTGCAGAGTTGTCTCTTGGAGGTCCATTAATGTTACGCAAAAGCGATCACACGCCACGGCTGAAATACTTTATTTCCGGAAAAGCAAACTTTTCTGACACCTATATTAAATTGCCGGCTGATCAGCTTTACTCATCCATTTATCCAAACCAGACCTTCTGGAGCCCAAGGCAAGATAATCGATGGGCTATAATGACCAAATGGAACTATGATTTGTCCCAGACACGTAAACTGTCGTTCACTTATCTTAAATCCTTAAATATTAATCAGGATGAAAATATGTTGCGTATTACCGGAAATGATATTGGTTACCTGCCGGGTTATCAGTTTGAATTTTTGCAAACTCCGGACAATGCCAATACCTTCACTCACGACGCCAATATGCAGGTTGTTCAATTTATCAACACACCTAAGCCAACATATTCCTATCGAATTACCATATCCCGATTGTTTGTTCATTTGAGAGCTGATGCTAATGGACGTTCATGGAGGCCAGAAGTGGTGAATGCTGAATTTGACCCACGGTCAATTGTTGATTTTCCCACATCAACCTTTAATCCGATGATTCTATCGTATTTGTAAATCCTGCATCCGGATTTTTTAATAACGGAGGTATTGCCACACTCTGGCACGATCATTATGTGGAAGCCAACACGCTGAAATTTAGTAACAGCCTATATTCTAAAAACACCTTGAGTCGTTTATTTTTTGGTGGCGAAATAAAATCGCAGGAGATGCGATGGATCGATATTACACGCCCGTGGATTGGTGCACCGATACAACTCGCCAGCGGAGAATACACACAATCATTTCGACTGGGAGACTTAAGTGACGTTTGGAGAGCCACGCTTGTTAAAGGTTCCTTTTTTATTTCCGAGAAGTATAAGTTCCGTGGGCTGATAGCAGATGTTGGTCTGCGTTATGAGTACTGGTTCCCGGGCAAGTTCGTTGACGACGCAATTAACAACCCTCGCGCACCGATTGCTGATGCTGTTCGTCAGAGCTATCTGAGTAATACCGTGTCTGTTTTTGGTCGTCGTATGAAGATGCGCATCCTTCCAAAACTTGCTGCATCCTTCCCGATAAAAGAAAACCAGGTTATGTATTTCAATTATGGTCACAGCATGGTTGATCCGCATCCTAGTTTTGTTTATACCGGGCTCGATCCTAATTATGCTGATCGGTCTACCTTGCGGCGTGTAGGTAATCCTGATTTAAATCCAGAGGTTGATATTTCTTATGAACTGGGTTTGAAGTCGCAGCTATCTCAAAATGACGCCCTCACGCTGGCGGCCTTTTGGAAAGATAAATATGATTTCATCACATCGGCTTCTGTTTTAATCAAGGATGTGAGTGGGCGAGAGGTTGCCCGAACGATACGCATTAACTCTGATTATGCTCGTGTCAGGGGATTAGAAGTAAGTTACACCAAGCGGATTAAACGCTGGTTTGAGAGTACAACCTCATTTTCATACAGTGTATCCACAGGCCAAAGTAACTCCGCCAATCAAAATATAGCAGACATCTTACAGGCGGGCAATACGGTAAGTTCTAAAGAACTTTTTCTTTTGTGGGATTCGCCTATAGATGCAAAAACATATGCTATATTTAAATGGAATGAGAAGGAGGGTTTGTGGGGTAAAAAATGGTTAAACCGATTCAATATCTATATTGAAGCAATTTACAGAACAGGACGGCGATATACCCCGTATGTATTTAAAGGTAATGAGCCATTCAGCGGAAGGCCTATTTATGAAATAGATAACAATCCCAATAATCGCAACTCCGGTTTATCTGTTGGTAATTTTTGGTTGAATGTGAGCGGAAGAAAATGGTTTAAGTTCAAGAAGAGTGAATTTGCTTTGTCCTTTGAGGTAAATAATTTGTTGAATAATAAAAATGCGGCTATTATCAATCCGGTTACCGGAAGAGCTTGGCAACCCGGCGATGATGTGCCAACGGAGTGGCGCGATCCTCGCTTTTTAGATCCCCGTGATTCACGTTCTTTCGGCTTACCTCCCGATAATCCGGCTCGTTTCTTTGAACAACGACACATCATGTTCGGTATATCTTTTCGTTTTGGTTAGTTTATTAGTCACTACACGTGTTTATAGTTAGTTAATAACTGTTTCACCATAGACTAACAAAATAATTAAATACGATTATATTTGCCCCACCCATAATACATAAACTATGATCAAATGCATTTACAAAGTTTTGTTGTCTTTAACCGTCTTGACCGTTACAGCAAACCTCGCGTCCGCCCAGATGCAAACCTCTCCCAAGAAATATTTCAGAGGTAATAGTATCACGCTTAAATTAGGCGTTACTGAAACATACACAGACATCCGAACAAAAGATTACGGATGGGCTAGTGCAGGCGGGCAAAGTGAATTAAAGCCCGGATTTGGATTGTCCATAAATCACATGTTCTCCAGTGTTTTTGGTGTGCAGGGCAATTTCTCCTACAACCAAATACTCGGTATACTGGATACTACCGGTTCTTTGGTGCAGGATAAAAGAAGATTCAAAGAGACAGGATTCCCCGGTGGAGTTTACTTTGATTCAAACGTACTACACGGTGGACTTTCAGCCTATGTAAACATCACAAACCTTGCAATGGGTCTTGCCAAAGCCAATCAAAAAGGAAATCATGGCCGTCGCTTTGCTGTGTATGCAGCAGCCGGTGTTGGTATAGCAAATTTTGAAACAACGATTAAAGATCTTCCCGGCGACAACATCAGCGAAGGAGTATCTTATGCCCAAAGGGATTCAGTTACCGGACTTGGCGGCTATCTTCGTGGCAACTCTGGTCCAGGCACTGTGGAATTGGATTTTCCCGCAACTCTTGGTGTCAAGTATAAATTGTCCAGAAGACTTGATTTAGGTCTTGAGCATACAACACATTTTGTGATGACTGATAAGCTGGATGGCTTTGTAAATAACACAAATAGCTTTAGCAATTTTGATAAGTTCTCATTATCTGCGTTGACAGTTACTTATAAATTCTCCGGTAATGATGAAAATATAGACTACATCGAATGGCTGGATCCAACCGAAGTTATGTACGATGATTACCAGTTGTTAAGTGATAAATTGCGTAAACTATCGACCGATACTGATAACGATGGCGTTTCTGAAATTTTTGACAAAGAACCTAATACTCCTGCAGGTGCTGTTGTAGATGGTGCTGGTCGTTCTATAGACTCTGATGGTGACGGTGTTGCAGATTACAAAGATGTTGATCCATTTACACCTAAAGGTGCAACAGTTGACGCTGAAGGTAAAGCTGTAGATACTGATGGTGATGGTGTTGCTGATGCTCTCGACAAAGAACCGAATACCAAGCCTGGCTCATTAGTGAATCAGGAAGGTAAAACAATCAAACAAGATTTTGCTACAAAAGATGATTTAAAGAATGCAGGTGGTGGCTATGTGCCTCCTACAGTATATTTTGATAATAACAGCTCTACGATCAAATCGGTATACTATCCTGAATTGGCCGGTTTAGCCAAGTATCTTAAACAAAATAATACCGGCATCATACTTTATGGCCATACGGACATCACAGGTTCTGAGTCTACCAATACAAGATTGGGTCAGAAGCGTGCAGATGCGGTTAAGGATTTCCTTGTTAAAACTTATGGAATAGATGCTTCTCGTATCGATGTTAAATCTGAAGGAGAAGGCAAACAGTTGTTTGAGAAGAATTATCAGGTTAACCGTCGTGTTGAGATTGAAATCAAAAAATAATCACAGCAATTAACTTTATTAAAAAGCCCTTGAATTTCCAAGGGCTTTTTTTTTGATATCCCGATGCTGTCCAATAAATAGTTAAGTTACTTTTTGCAAATTTTATTTAGGTTTGCCTTATTCATGAGAGAGATATACCGTTCAATAACTGCTTCCGAATCTGTTCGTGAAAAAAAAATAGCTGTACTTATTGATCCCGATAAAGTTTCACAGCCACATTTGGATCGAACCATACAATTAGCGCATGACTGCGGAGTGGATTTCATTTTTGTTGGAGGAAGTTTATTGATTCGTGATGAATTGGAGTATTGTGTAGAGCGGGTTAAAGCTCTTTGCAACATTCCCGTTGTGTTGTTTCCCGGAAGTAACAAGCAAGTTACGGATAAAGCCGATGCTCTTTTGCTCCTCTCACTCATATCCGGACGAAATCCGGAATGGCTGATTGGTCAGCATGTGGAAGCGGCAATCAAACTTAAGAAGACCTCATTAGAAATTATTTCTACAGGGTACATACTCATTGACGGCGGTCGGGAGACTTCCGTTACCTATGTTAGTCAAACAAAACCTATTCCGGCAGATAAGACAGAAATAGCAGTGAGTACAGCAATAGCCGGTGAATTACTTGGAGCTAAACTCATATTTATGGATGCGGGAAGCGGAGCAATTAATCCCATATCGCCTCGTATGATTCGTTCCGTAAAACAAGCTATACAAATACCGTTGGTTATAGGAGGCGGCATTAACACTCCGGAAAAAGCCAATCGGGCCTGTGCCGCAGGAGCTGACGTGATTGTTGTTGGTAATGCCATTGAAAAAGATGCAGAACTTATTCGTAGCATCACGGAGGCGGTACATCAATACGCCGGAGTATAGTGATGAATAAAGGCCGAGTTGTTAAAGCAACTGGAAGCTGGTATCAGGTTAAAACAACAGATAGCAGAATTATTCCTTGTCGAATTAAGGGTAAACTTCGATTAGTTCATCGGAGGACAACCAATCCTGTTGTTATTGGTGATTGGGTATTATTTGAGCAAGACCTTAACGGAAACGATTTCGTAATCAGCGACATTCTGCCACGAAACAACTACATTATCAGGCAGTCGAGCCGAAACAGAACAGCTGAACATATACTTGCATCTAATCTGGATCAGGTATTAATTCTGGTATCGGTTACACAGCCAATGACGCCGGTTGGCTTCATCGATCGCTTTTTGGTTACCGCAGGCGCATATCATATACCTGCTTTAATTGTTTTTAATAAGATTGATCTATACAGTGATAAGGACATCGCTCAACTGAGTGCGCTAACAACAATCTATCAGGGTATTGGTTACAAGGTACTACATACATCAACCGCCACGCTTCAAGGAATTGAAGAAGTTAAATCCTGTCTACAAAATAAACTGACCTTATTATCCGGGAACTCAGGTGTGGGTAAATCAACGCTGATCAATGTTATTGCACCTGATTTGAAACTGCGTACCGGGGCATTATCCGGTTTTCATCAGAAGGGAACCCACACCACAACATTTGCAGAGATTTTTGATTTGCCATCGGGAGGTGAAATCATAGACAGTCCCGGCATTAAAGAGTTTGGCATACTTGACTTCAATAAAGAGGAAGTGTCCCATTATTTTCCGGAGATGGAGTCATTGCTATCAAGATGTCGTTTCAATAATTGTCTGCATATCAACGAGCCGGGTTGTGCCGTACTGGCCGCTCTCCAAAATGGCCAAATTGCTCCTTCGCGATACAATAGTTATTTGGGGATTATCAATGAACTGGAAACTGACGAAAAAATTTACGATTAACAATTATGCGGGTTCTTATTCAACGAGTCATTGAAGCCTCGGTAGTATCTGATGGCATACTTACCGGAGCTATTCGTACCGGACTTGTGATATTGTTGGGTATAGAACAAGCCGACGAAACAACTGATGTCGATTGGCTGGTAAATAAAATTACAGGCCTCAGGATATTTTCTGATGCAGAGGGTAAAATGAATCTATCTATTTGTGATGTTGAAGGGGATATACTTTTAGTCAGTCAGTTTACATTACACGCTTCGTATCAAAAAGGAAACAGGCCTTCTTTTATTCGTTCAGCCAGACCGGAAAAAGCGTTGCCACTTTACAACTACTTCAGGGAGGGCTTGACTAATATTATGGCGAAACAAATTCCTTCCGGTGTATTTGGTGCCGACATGAAGTTGCATTTAATTAATGATGGTCCCGTTACCATATGGATGGACAGTCGTAATCGGGAGTAGTGTATACAATAATGCAAGAAGCACTTCGTGTTAGGGCATATCATAATGATACCGAGTTGTTCGTTATACGATGTAACCGTAACATTGAATCCTATGAGAATTCTTGTTTCCATCTGTTTAAGCCTGCTCTGTATTCTCGGAACTATAATTCCAGCATCAGCCCAGACTAACGGGATTAAGCAGGAAAAAACCACAAGGATTTTATTCATTTTTGATGCATCAGGTAGTATGCTTGAGAGCTGGAGTGGAGATAAGGGCGTTCTGGAATCCGGGCCTAACCGAATGGCTATTGCCAAACAAGTATTGATTGAAATTATTGATACCTTAAAGCGAAAATCGAATGTAGAACTTGCATTAAGGGTTTATGGATTTCAAAGTCCCGTCGTTAAAAATGATTGCAAGGATTCAAAACTTTGCGTGCCATTTGGTAAGGATAACGCCTATTACATAAAAGACTTTATTAAAAAGCTAAATCCAAATGGCGTTACACCATTAGGTTATTCCCTGGAGCAGTCGGCAACCGATTTTCCGGAGGATACTACAGCGCGTAATGTGATAATTATTATAACCGACGGTGAGGAAGCTTGCGGTATAGATCCGTGTTTGATTTCTGCATCTCTGCAGAAAAACAGGATTACTTTAAAACCATTCATCATTGGGATGAATATTGATGAACGGTTGAGTTCCAAATTTGAGTGCATTGGTAATTATGTGAACCCAAAAGAACCGGGGGAGTTTAAAGAAAACCTCTCAACGATTGTTAAATCGGTTTTGACGTCATCAACGATACAGGTTGCTTTACTTGATAATTTGAACAAGCCGACCGAAACCGATGTAAATATGAGTTTTTATGATGTCGTAACCGGCGATTTACGTTATAATATTTATCATACGCTCACCTATCGCGGCAGTCCGGATACGATTAATATTGAAGCAGTTGCATCGTATAACCTCACCGTTCATACGATTCCACCGGTAGAAAAGATGAATATTAAACCGGTAATTGATGCCAACTCGTGGATTGAAGTTCCGGCTTCTCAGGGTTTTATTCAAATAAAACTAAGCAGTAGCACGATTAATAACAATATCAATAACAAACTGAAATGTCTCATTCGGGAGCACGATCGATACGGAACCATATATGTGCAACAAATTAACAGCTCTGAAAAATATTTATCCGGTCTATATGATCTGGAATTTATGACGCTGCCCAGAGTGCAACTCAAAAAGGTGCGGGTTGATCAGAGTAAAACAACACTCATTGAAATTCCTGCTCCCGGAATTATAACGCTTACTAAACAACAGAGTGGTATCGGATCCGTTTTCTATTATGAGGATAACGCGTGGAAAAAAATTTACGAGTTATCGCGAAACACCGGGTCAGAGACTTTAGCTTTGCAACCAGGTACATATAGGATTTTGTACCGTTACAAGTCTGCTAAAAAAACTACAGAAACCATTGAGCGCAACATCACCATCACATCCGGAATCAGCGTCAGCGAAAAACTTTGACCCACGATTATTTGAATATTCCGACAAGGACAAAAAAGAAACACGCGCAGGCTATGGCGCCGGTTTGTTTGAAGCCGCTAAAAAGAATGCCAACATCGTTGCCCTGGCCGCAGATTTGGCCGGATCACTTCGCATCGATGAGTTCATAAAAACATTTCCTGACCGGTTCATACAAGTAGGCATTGCTGAAGCCAATATGATGGGTGTTGCCGCCGGTTTAACGATTGGGGGTAAAATCCCCTATACAGGAACATTTGCTAACTTTTCAACAGGGCGGGTTTATGATCAGATCAGGCAATCAATAGCATACTCCGGTAAAAATGTAAAAATATGTGCATCTCATGCAGGGCTTACCTTAGGCGAGGATGGCGCTACACATCAGATACTGGAGGATATCGGTTTGATGAAGATGCTTCCCGGGATGACGGTTATCGTACCTTGTGATTATAATCAAACTAAACTTGCAACAATGGCCATCGCAGAGTGGAAGGGGCCGGTTTACCTACGATTTGGTCGTCCTAAAGTGGCAAATTTTACCTCCGAAACGGCACCATTCGAAATAGGCAAGGCGCAAATACTGGTAGAGGGGAATGATGTGTCGATTATTGCCTGTGGTCATCTGGTATGGAAATCGATAGAGGCGGCCCGTTTACTTGCTGAGCAGGGCATCAGTGCAGAAGTAATTAATCTGCATACGATTAAACCTTTTGATGAGGCGGCAGTCATACGTAGTGTCCGCAAAACGAAATGTGTGGTTACCGCAGAAGAACATCAACGTGCCGGTGGATTGGGCGAGTCCGTGGCCTCTGTAATGGCGGCCCACTGTCCTGGTCCGATAGAAATGGTAGCAGTTAATGATTCGTTCGGCGAAAGCGGCAAACCGGAGGAACTTCTTTCAAAATATGGGATCGATACCCCCAATGTTTTGGAAGCGGCAATCAGGGTTATTGCCCGAAAACATTAAACACGTGCTTGCGGCATCAAAAATGCTATGATGCTAACGGATGAAGAATTACTTACTCGATTTGCAAATCCCCGGGAACGTGAGTTTGCATTCACTCAACTTGTTAAGAAGTATCAACAAAAATTATATTGGCATATCCGCCGGATAGTGATTTCACACGAAGATGCTGATGATGTGATACAGAATACCTTCATTAAAATTTGGAAAAATCTGCACAACTTCAAAGGTGAATCACAGTTATATACCTGGTTTTATCGTATTGCAACTAATGAAAGCATCACATTTATTAATAACCGCAAAAAAAGAGTTGTAGTATCTATGGATGATACTGATGAACACCTCATAAATACGCTCAAAGCGGATAAAAACTTCAATGCCTCAGCGGCGGAATGGAAATTACAGCAAGCCATTTTAATGCTTCCAGAAAAGCAACGCATAGTATTTAACTTGCGTTACTTTGATGAAATGCCATATGAAGAAATGAGTAAAATTCTTGATACAACAGAGGGGGCATTGAAAGCAAGTTATCATCACGCGGTAAAAAAAGTTGAAGATTATCTGATAAATCATTAAACCATTACTGAATAAACCAGTCATACATTCAATCAATTTATGAAACAAGAGAAGAATAATAATACTGAGGACACAAAGTTGCCGGACATGTTGCGGGCGCTTAAAGACAAAGAAACATTCTCAGTCGATTCATCCTATTTTCATGAGCAGGAGGAAAGGATTAGAACTGAGATATGGCTGATGAATCAGCAAGATCGAACGAACTTACCATTTCAGGTACCTGCCGGTTATTTTGATGGTCTTCCCAATAAGATTTTAAATAACATAAGGTCTGAGCATTCGATTAACGGTACTATTACGAAATTATTGATGCCTGTTTATGCGGCGGCGGCCATACTTGCATTGTTATTGGCTTCGTTCCCTTTTTTCAGTGAACCCAATCTTCCCGTTACGATATTAACCTACGAAACGATCTCCGATGATGAACTTGATGACTATGTACATCACATTATCCCTGAACTTTCAACCGAAAGTATTTCGCAATACACTAATGTGTCTGATAATCATTTGAGCTCATCATTACAACTGGAACTTGACGAAGAAACTCTGCTTCAAATGGATATTGATGCCGACGAGATTTCATCACTTTAACAATTAAACAACTACTACAATGAGATACACCATCATTTTAATCGCACTACTTCAGCCATTATTTGCTTTGTCGCAGGAATCAGCAGAAAGCCGAAAAGATAAGATTGAATCATTGCGCATCGCTTATATCACCAAAGAACTTAGCTTGTCTACCAATGAAGCACAGCAGTTTTGGCCGGTATATAACCAGTTTCAAGAAGAGCTAAAGGTTATTCGTAAAAACCGAAAGTTAGATATCATGGAGGCAAAGATTAATTTCGATTCGATGACCGATGTTGAGATTGCAAAAATGATTGACGGGGATTTCCAGTTTCAGCAACTCGAACTTGATCTTAGAAAGAAATATGTAGAGGTGTACAAAAAGGTACTTCCGGTGCGTAAAGTGGCTAAGCTATTGCGTGCGGAGCATACTTTTAAAATTGAACTGCTCAGGGAATTCAGAAACAGGCAGGGCGAGGGTCCACCACAACCTCATGGCAAGTAATTTGTAATAACAATAGTTTTAATTCCTAACTTTAACTAAATAAAAAAAATGAAAAACTCAAAAATTATAATCGCATTGATGATTAGTGCCTTATACTTTACATCTTGCAGAAGAGAGCAGGATACCGCAGACACTAGCATTGCAACGGATAATTATACCGCCACACAAGAATCAAACGGCATCATTGATGCAATCAACTCAGCGGCTTTCGATAATGGGGTACTGAAGCTGGATGAGGCTAATGCCTCAACTTCAACCTTGCTTCCGGAATGCGCTACGGTTACCATTGACACGGTATCCAATCCGAAATCCATAACTATTGAATTTGCTTCTGATGGTAATGGCTGTTTGTGTACGGACTGGGATAATAAATACCGCAAAGGAAAAATAACAGCCACCTGGACCGGAAAGTACCGTAATGAAGGAACTATTATTCAGGTAAAGACCGATAATTATTTTGTTGGGGGAAACCAGTTTGATTACCTCAAAACGGTAACCAACAATGGATTAAATCTCAATGGTAATTTATCCTTTAGTGTTGATGTACAAAAGGCTAATATTTATTTCAGTGATAATACCTCATTCACCAGTACAGCTAGCCGTACCAGAGAGTGGATATCCGGAAGTAATACATTAACACCTTATGATGACGTTTACTCTATTACCGGATCAGCATCAGGTGTTTCAAGAGCCGGAGATAACTTTACTTATACCATAACCAGTCCACTCAATATTGCTATTGGTTGCCGCTGGATACGTAAAGGAGTCATTGTTGTAACTCCTGATAGTAAACCGGCCAGAACCATTGATTTTGGTGATGGCTCCTGTGATAATAAGGCTACGGTAGAAATTAATGGAACCGTTTACAATGTCAATCTTTAAGTAAGCGCAGGTTCTAATGATCAATCAGTAGTTGAGGCCAATCACTGACAGGTAATGATTTAAGGACAATTTTTTTTTTGTTGTTTACTTTCTTTCAAGCAGGTTTTACAACACCACATAGATTTGTGTTACTAAAAGTAAGCATTGAGTTCAGTTATTAAACGTCTTGCCGGACAAACGGCTGTTTACGGATTAAGCAACATACTGGGGCGATTACTCAACTATTTACTTGTGCCCCTGCACACCTATATGTTTTCACAGGCACAGTATGGTACTGTAACGGAATTTTATGCCTATAGCAGTTTTCTGTTTGTATTGTATACATATGGTATGGAGACTGCTTTTTTTCGTTTCTCTAATACAGATAATAAAGATGAGGTCCGAAATGCCTCGATGTTGTCTTTACTCATCTCTACGTGCATACTATCCTTGATCCTTTTTGTGGCCTCATCACCAATTGCATCAGCACTGGGTTATGAGAATAAGGCCTATTATATCAAATGGTTTGCTTTGATAATGGCGGCTGACACGCTGTGTGTTATTCCATTTGCTAATCTGCGACTAAAAAATAAACCTTTACGCTATGCGGTAATTAGACTGCTAAACATTGGCATTACCATTACACTAAACTTATATTTTTTAACATATTCGGTTGGCTCCTCACAAGTGTTTGGCGAAGTAGTAAATAATTCGATTGAGGGATATGTTTTTTTAGCGAATCTGGTTGCCAGCATCATTACTTTTTTATTCTTTCTTCCGGACTATTTTAACGTATCGTTTACGGTGAACCGAACGCTAATTAAATCCATGTGGCGCTACTCATGGCCATTAATTTTTATTGGTATGGCAGGAATGATCAATGAGACTCTGGATCGTATACTCCTGAAAAATCTTTTACCTTTTTCAGATGAAGAAAATCTCGCACAAACAGGTATTTATGGAGCCTGTTACAAGTTGTCGATTTTGATGACCTTATTTATTCAGGCCTATAGAATGGCGGCAGAACCATTTTTTTTTAATGAATCAAAAAATAAAGACGCTCCGGAAATATATGCCCGATCGATGAGTGTATTTATCGCAATATGTGCATTTATATACATAGGCATTATCATTAATCTCGATTTTATCAAACATTTTATAGATGATAAATTTCATGAGGGATTAGTTATTGTTCCGGTTTTACTTGCGGCCAATATGTGCCTTGGTATTTATTACAACCTCTCTGTGTGGTATAAGTTGACGAATAAAACGCTTGTAGGGGCCTGGATTGCCTTGTTTGGCGCACTGATAACCCTGGCACTGAACATCTGGTGGATACCTGCTTTTGGATATATTGGCAGTGCCTGGGCTACACTCGTTTGCTATGTATCGATGATGATTTGTTCTTTTTGGGCCGGGCAATATTTCTTTCCGGTACCATACCGCATCGGGCGGGCGATTGCGTACGTTATTGGCATGCTGGTGATTTGTTATGCGCATCAAAAAATAATGTCATTGGCGAGTCTGCCCATGTTGTTTTCAGTTATAGTCAATGTATTAATCATTGGGGGGCTGGGTTATATTATCTACCAATTGGAGATTAAAAAACCACTCGCTTTTAATGCCAACAAGTAGACTGAATACAGTTAAATTTGTTTATATGAAAATTAAGATAATAAACAAGTCCAATAATCCCAATCCTGTGTATGAAACAGATGGAGCGGCAGGCATGGATATTCGCGCAGATCTTAGTGAGCCCTTAACATTGACCCCTCTGCAGCGCGCATTGTTACCTACGGGATTATTTATTGAAATACCCGTAGGTTATGAAGTTCAGGTTAGACCGCGTTCCGGATTAGCCGTCAAAAAAGGGTTGACTGTACTGAATGCGCCGGGTACCATCGACTCAGATTACCGTGGTGAGGTTAAGGTTATTCTCATCAACTTGTCTTCGGAGCATCAAACCATAGAACCCGGTGAACGTATTGCTCAACTTGTGGTTGCACGACACGAGAAAGCGGAGTGGCTGGAGGCTGAGTTATTATCTGAAACGGATCGTGGTGCCGGAGGCTTTGGCCATACCGGGCATCGTTAATTATTTACTTAGATCAACTGTAATGAAAATTATTGTACCAATGGCCGGAATGGGAAAACGCATGCGGCCTCATACCCTTACCACCCCAAAACCATTAATTCCGGTTGCAGGAAAACCTATAGTACAAAGGCTTGTTGAAGGACTAGCTACCATGTGTAATGAAAAGATTACCGAAGTAGCTTATATCGTTGGACGATTTGGTGAGGAGGCCGAGCAAAATCTGAAACAAATTGCTGAAAATCTTGGAGCAAAAGGTAGTATTTATTACCAGGACGAACCGCTCGGTACCGCTCATGCGATTATGTGTGCGCAAGAGAGTATCAGTGGTCCGGTTATTGTGGCATTTGCGGACACCTTATTCTATGCCGATTTTCAAATTGATTCGAGTAAAGATGGTGTGATATGGGTTCATCAGATTCCTGATCCATCGGCTTTTGGTGTAGTACTGACCAATCAAGAAGGCGACATCGTTGATTTCATCGAAAAGCCTAAACAGTTTATTTCTGATCTAGCCATTATCGGAATTTATTTTTTTAATGACGGAGATTATTTGAAATCAGAGTTAAAATATCTTCTCGACAACGATATCAGAGAGGGAGGGGAGTACCAGATCACAACCGCACTCAAGAATATGAATCTAAAAGGAAAAAAGCTGTCTACCGGAAAGGTGCGCGAGTGGCTCGACTGCGGAAATAAAGATGCTACTGTTTATTCCAACCAACGCGTGCTAATCAATTCCAGTAACGATTCGTTGGTGCACCCCACAGCCTCAATTGAGAATGCCACCATCCTTCAACCATCGTTTATTGGTGAAAAGGCTATTATTCGGAATAGTGTCATCGGACCCTATGCGTCCATAGGTCAGGGTTCAGTGATTGATTCAAGCATTATAAAAAATACCATCGTACAGGCACATACCAAATTAAACCGGCTAATCGTTGAGGACTCCATGATAGGCAATTATTGCGAGATGCATGGCAAACCGGAAAATGTAAGTATTGGTGATTATACACGAACGATTTAATGAATAAAGTTCTACCATATTTCCTATTGGCAAGCTTACTGGTTTCCTGTAAGGTTAAGAAGGAAAGTATGGTTAAAAATTCAGATAAGCTGTATGGCTCATACATCAAGCCTATTGCTGAGATCAAGCAGGAGCAATTTATTATCGAGGGTTGCCGCAGACGAATCAGCGGAGATTACAATGCCGCTCTTGTTCAGTTTAACGAAGCATTAAAGATTGACCCTGAAAATGATGTTGCGCTATACAATATCGCATTAACTCATTTTTTTAATCAGGAGTACAATAAAGCACTCGCATATATTAAACCACTATTGAAGCTTAACCATACGAATAAGTGGTACAAACTAACAGCCGTAGACATATACGAAATTACCGATCACTATGCTGAAGCCGCTCTGATTATGGAGGCTCTCGCGAAAGAGTATCCGGCTGAACTGGATTATCAGTTTGATTATGCTTATTTTCTTATTAAATCAAATGACTACCAGAAAGCCATCAGTGTTTATGATCAGATTGAAAAGTATATCGGATTGAATGAGGAAATAGCGAACTCGAGAAAGCAACTTTGGTTGAAACTCAACAAACCGGAAAAGGCAGTTGAGGAATTGAAGGCATTAATTAAAACAGACCCCAGGGAAGCAAAGTATTATGCTATGCTTGCTGATTTATACATCGCACTTCAAGCAAATGAACAGGCCTATCAGACCGTACAACAACTTATTGAAATAGACAGCACCAATAGTAAGGCGCAATCTATTATGGCGGACTACTATCTGAGCGTTAAAAATTATCAGCGCGCGTTCCCTTATCTGCGAAATGTATTCAAATCACCTGACGTCGATATCGATTATAAAGTTAAAGTGTTATTCTCCTATCTTGACTTGTTACAGGAGTCAAACCGAAAAAATGAAGCAATTATACTAGGTACACTATTAACAGAGGCCCATCCAAACGAAGCTAAGGCATATGCCATATTCGGTGATATCCTGTTTAACAGCTATGAAGATAGTGAAGCGCTAAACGTGTATTATAAAACATTGGAGTTAGACAAGAGCCGATTTTCTGTTTGGCAACAAGTGTTTCTCTTACAATCTCGTCTTGGACTTAAAGAGGATTTATTGGTTTATACCACACAGGCACTTGAATTATTCCCATATCAGCCTTTGGTTTTTTATTACAATGGTTTAGCCTGGCTGGATAAGAAAGAGTACAGGAAGGCGTTAATACCACTTGAGTCTATGTTGCAATTCGAAGTAGAAGATGTTGGATTAAAGTCGCAGGTACAGGCTACAATTGGCGATTGTTATGATGCGTTGGATGATTTTAATATGGCGGAACGCTATTACGAAGATGCACTAAGTACCGACCCCGACAATACCTATGCCCTTAATAACTATGCCTATCATCTTGCCAAAAGAGGAGTTCGACTGGATAAGGCCGAGCAAATGGCCGCTAAACTGGTCTTACAGGTTGCCCCGGACAATGTTACTTATATTGATACGTATGCCTGGGTGTTGTTTAAACAGAAGAAATACCAGATAGCCTTGTCTTGGCTTGGTAAAGCCATAACACCAAACACCAAACAGGCAGAAATTCTGGAGCACTATGGCGATATTTTATTTCAAACGGGTAAAGTGGATGAAGCTATAATATACTGGCAACGCGCACTACAGAATGGTGGTGATAAACAGGTTCTTCAAAAGAAAATTAATGACCGCAAAACGGCTGATTAGCGTAGTATTTATTTTTATAACTGCTGTACTATCCTCATGCGGACTATTGCCCAAGGGACATAAAATTGATAAAGCGTACAATAAGGAATTAACGGAAAAACGAATTGCTGACTCGATACTTACCGCACGGCAGTTTAATTACACTTGGTTCCACGCAAAGTGCAAGATCAGGATGACAGATAAAGAGAGCTCCATGGATTTTACTGCTACCATTCGGGCCAAGAAGGATAGTGCTATCTGGCTCACTGTTAGTCCTTTTTTGGGTATTGAGGTTGCTCGTATTTTGTTTACTAAAGATTCCGTTTTCATCATAAATCGTATCAATAAGTCCAATGATCGATTAGGATATAATGTGATGCGTAATTATACAGATATACCGGTTAGTTTTTATACCATACAGGATTTACTGTGCGGTAATACGATATACTATCAGGCTGAAAATAGTCTAATGAAAAGACAAGACACAAGCCTGGTGTTGACTTCGTCGGACGAAAAACTTACAAGCAGCGTGTACCTTAACCGACATTATTACATACAGCAAATGATCATACAGTCACAGAAAGCAGATTACTCACTTCATATTCAACAGCGGGATTATTTTATACCGGATAAAACCCCTTTTTCTCAGAACCGAACAATTGAATTGCGTGGAAAAGAGAACGTAAGCTTTGAGGTGCTATTTTCAAAGCTGACGCTAAATGAAATACAGTCATTCCCATTTCCAATAAATAGCAAGTAATGCGAGGCTTTATTGTCTGTTTATTAGTGCTAACACTTCCTTGCTTTTGCATAGCGCAGAGCCAACAGGAACTTCAGAAGAAGAAAGATGCCCTGTTGAAAGAGATCAGTCAATTGCAGAAAGAACTGGATGCAACGACTAAAAATAAAAAAACGACACTTCAACAGCTCAAGGCCATTCAAAATAAAATAAAAGCCAGGGAGAATTTGATTCAAACATTCAACGAGCAGGTTCATTTAATTGATCAGGATATTACGACTACGAGCACATCAATAAGTAATTTACGTGTCGAATTGGAAAAGATGCGTGCGAATTATACCAAAATGGTTCGCTATGCTTACAAGCATCGCACGGCTTATGATATTTTGATATTTATTTTTTCTGCAGAGAGTTTCAATGATGCACTGGCCCGAATTAAATATACCCGACGATATAACACCTACAAAAAATTTCAGGCCCGCCTGATAACTATATCGGTTAATGATTTAAATGAGAAGAAAAAGGTATTAGTAACCCAAAAGGATGAAAAGCAGATTTTGATTGAAGAACAGCAGAAAGAAAAAAAAGCACTCAGTGTCGAACAACAGCAACAAGATAAAGCAGTAAAAACACTGAGTAAGCAGGAAAAGAAAATCAAAGACAATATTGCCAATAAGAAAAAAGAGCAACAAAAACTAAATAAGCAAATTCAGGATCTGATAAAAAAAGAGATTGCGGCGGTATCGAAGCCATCAGGGACCAAACCAACATCAGGGTCTACATCTACGATGACACTAACTCCCGAAGCCAAAGCCCTCTCCAGCAGTTTCGCATCAAACATGGGTAAACTGCCCTGGCCGGTTGAGGTGGGCACGATATGGGAAACATTTGGTACTCATGAGCATCCGGTTCTAAAAAATGTTACCACAAAAAATAATGGCTTGGATATTAAAACCAGTAAGGGGGCTAATGTGCGAAGTGTATTTAACGGTTCTGTGGTGAGTGTACTTACCAATCCGGTATACCACCGCGCTGTATTGATTCGGCATGGCGAATATTTTACGGTGTATAGTAATCTTGAATCCGTAAATGTTAAGTCCGGCGATAAAGTAACGACCAAACAGATCATCGGTAAAGCATTTACCGATAAGGAAAATGATCTGACTACAGTTCATATTGAGATCTGGAAAGGAACTGTTTTTCAGAATCCACAACTGTGGCTAATGAAAAAGTAAAAATCAACTATTCAGAAATTCAATGGCCATATAGGCTAACAAACCTGAACCAACGACAAGGGCTTTTTCATCGATATCAAATGTTGATGTATGAACCGGAGCGGTTATACCCTTCTGTTTATTGCCTGTGCCGAGGCGAAAAAAACAAGATGGAATTATTTGGGAATAATAGGCAAAATCCTCTGAGGCCATACGAATATCAAGGTTTCGGACATTCGACTCGCCAAGGTAGTTCCGGGCTGATTGTATGGCTTTGAATGTCACTTGTTCATCATTAATGAGGTATGGATATCCTTTAACGAGATTACAATCAATCACTGCTGATCTTTTTGCCGCTACATTTTTTATGATCTGAATAATTTCTTCATGACAATGACTTCTCCAAGGTTCATTCATCGTTCTGAAGGTGCCTGACAGACTGCACCTGTCCGGAACTACATTGGTAGCGCCATGTGCATGTAAATCACCGAAGCTAAGTACGGTTGGTGTATCGGATGCGCTGAGTCGTAAAGCCAACTGTTCTAATTCGCAAATCAGTTCGGCGGCTATATACAACGGATTATTGAGTTCTGCAGGGATAGCCGCATGCCCGCCCCTGCCTTTGATTGTAATATATAATTCATCGCAGGAAGCCATATACATGCCGCTTCTGAAGCCGCAGGTGCCTACTTCAAGATTTGGAAATACATGAAGGGCCAAGGCAACATCAGGTCGTGGTTGTTCAAGGAACCCGGATGCAATAATTCGGGTAGCACCACCGGGGAGCTTCTCTTCTGCGGGCTGAAAAACAAACTTAATGGTACCAGGGAACCGATTGCGCAATGGGTTCAATATGGCCAAGGCCCCAATCAGACACGTGGCATGCACATCGTGACCGCAGGCATGCATAACGCCATCAATTTTAGAGCAATAATCAGTATGATTCGTCTCGTGTATGGGCAGGGCGTCTATGTCTGCTCTAAGGAGAATAACAGGTCCATCCTCTTTACTGCCTTTAAGATGTCCGGTTATGCCATATCCGCCGATATTGCATTGATGGGGAATCGATAATTTGTTCAATTCGGAGTCAATAAAATTCATCGTGTTAGACTCCTGTTCACTCAGTTCAGGGTATTGATGGAGATGTCTCCTGACTTGAACTAAATCTTTCTCCAGTTCCTGAGCTTTAGCGAAAATTATATCTTTAATCATGTACTCAACACAAAGGTAACATGAACATTTTGCACCTATTTTTGCGTTGTTGACTGTGATAATCATTAAAAATAATGTACACTAATGCACCAATTTGTTTGTATCACCGTTTTTAATACTAACCCGGTCAGCAACTTGTCCGTAATTTTAAGCTGATTATGACTTTTTGCCAAATGAAGACATTCCTTATCACTATTCAATTTGTATTGCTTTACAATATGGCTAGTGCTCAGATTTTCTTTAGTGAAGAGTTTAATAACCCTCCTTGCAACACCGGATGTCCTGCAACCGGCTTCATAAATCCTGCCGGTCCGTGGACACTCACGGATGTAGGAGTTAACGGGCCAACCCCGAATGAATGGTTTGTTAGTTGCGCTGAAAATGGTGCTTTTGTAGGCGATTGTGGTACCGGTTGTGTCGGCTTGGGCGATGCTACCTTACATATTGCATCAACCATCAATCAGGTTTTTGCCGGTATTGTTTGCCCAACAGGGGATTGTGGTGCCGCATACTATGCAGGTTTTCCTCCTTTGGATGATGTCACTACAAATAAGCGTATCGAGTCCCCTACGATCGATTGCTCTTCGGCCTTATGCGCTCCCACAATTTCATTTAAATACATTTTTAACGGTGAGCCTCCTTTCGACTACTTTATGCTGGAGTATTTTGATGGTGTAACCTGGAATATCCTTGATAATCCTGCACAAACGACCATATGCCCAAATGGACAGGGGCGTTGGACACTATATACATTGCCTTTGCCTGCCTCAGCAATTGCAAATGCCAATGTTAAAATTGGTTTCAGATGGATAAATAATAACGATGGTAGTGGTGCAGACCCATCTGTTGCCATCGATAGCATCGTGGTTGGCGCTCCTTCACCCCCTGATGTTCAATTCACAATAGGGGATAATACAGTTTGTACCGGATCAACTACAACCATTACACTTAACAATCCTCAGCCCGGTGTAACATATAGCTGGGATTATAATAACACTCAAACCTATACCGGAACAACACCACCTGATTTTGTTGCCAATCTCGGAACCGCCGGCGATTATGAAATTATCTTAACAGCCGATAATGGGTGCGGCCAATCGACGGCATCCCAAATAATTACCGTAAACGATTGCAATACAATTAATGCAGTAATTGGTCTTACGGCAACTGATCTTTGTATTAATGATGCCATAGACTTTTTTGATTTAAGCACGGGGAATATCACTAGTTGGAGTTGGACCTTTAATGGTTCCCAAACCGGCTCATCCTCTCTTGAGGATCCGGCTCAAATTGTTTTTGATACTATTGGGTTGCATGAAGTTATTCTTATTGTTTCTGATGGAGTAGTATCTGATACCGACACCGCACTGATTAATGTGTATTATTGCCTGCCTCCTCCTGATGCCGCTTTTATTGTCAACTTCAATCCGCCTGTTTGCATTGACAGTTGTGTAACGATTACGAATACAAGCAACTACCTCCCAGGGGCCACATTCAGCTGGACTTTTGAGAGTGGTATTCCCTCAACCGCAAACACAGAAGATCCTCCAGAGATATGTTTTAATTCTGCCGGTTCATTTGAATTCAAATTAGTCATTACAAATCCTGATGGACAAATGGACAGTGTAACGGTCGACTTTATCGTACTCGACTGCCAGCCACCGCAGGCGTCCTTTACACCCAATACCGCCGCACTGATATGTGTTGATAGTTGTATGACCTTTAACAATACATCAACAGCTTCTGTTAATGCTACTTATGAATGGACCTTCCCCGGCGGCACACCAAACAATTTTATTGGAGCTAATCCGCCCGATATATGTTATGCAACTATTGGCGGTCCCTATGTTGCTAAATTGAAAGTAACCGATTTTGGTTTGAGTGATTCGACTACGTTGGATATTACTGTTCAGGATTGTCCCACGTTGGATGCTTTGTTTACGGCTTCTGTTATAAATATCTGTCCGGGCGATTCGATATTATTTACCGATCAAAGCACCGGTGCTGTTTCGTGGGATTGGACCTTTGCTGGTGGTACACCGTCCACCTTCAGTGGTCAGGCTCCTCCATACATCACCTATGATGCGCCCGGAACCTATACGGCACAGTTGATTATTACCAATAGCTCCGGAAATGATCAGTATACACTTGATATCATCGTTGACAATTGCGGTGCACCTATTCCTGCATTCTCTGCTTCACAAACGGTAATCTGTGCCGGAGATTGTATACAGTTTTTTGATGAGAGCACGAGTAATCCGCAGGGTTGGTACTGGAACTTCCCCGGCGGCTCCCCATCATTCTCTACACAGGAAAATCCGCCATATATCTGTTACGATGCTCCGGGCGTATATCCGGTTTCGCTTCGTGTGTTTAATAATCTGGGAATCGATTCCATAACCATTCAGGGATATATTATCGTTAATGCTTCAAGCCAGGTTGCCACTACATTTGATTCCACAACAATACTTCTCGGCGAGTCGGTAACGCTTGGCGCTTTCGGCGGGGTTTCGTACACCTGGTACCCGGACTTTTTCCTTAGTGATGATTCTGTTGCGTCCCCTGTAGCTACACCATTAGACACCACACTCTATTCAGTCGTTATGACCGATTTAAATGGTTGTACAAGCACAGCACAGGTTTTGGTTAATGTTCGTCCGCCAAATCAGGTATTTGTACCCAATATATTCTCACCCAATTCCGATGCAGTTAACGATTTTATTAAACTTTACACTACCGGTCCTATTGAACGTTTGGAGTTTCACATATTTGACCGTTGGGGCAATCGCGTTTTCTTCTCAGACGATGTTAATGAGCGTTGGGATGGAACATACAATGGAAAAAACTGTAACACGGGTGTGTATGCCTACTTTTATCGTATAGCCTTTGCTGATGGTAAAGTAATTCGTGGCAAGGGCGATATTACTTTAATCCGATAATGCCCGTCTGATCGTCATTTTCGCGATATTTTTTTGATTGTACATATTTGTTTTTTCTAATTTTTACAAATCCACTAATCTTTATTATTTCTTTATTGTTATCAAAAAAAATTATTCTTATGTAATGCTTGAACCTCATTCTGCTTGCCAGTACACTCTTTGCCATAAGTGCCTGTACCGTAATTAGACCCGGTGAAGCGGGCGTCAGACAGAAATTCGGTCGACTAAAAGGAGATGTCATAACTAGTGGTGTGGTGCTGTTTAATCCATTTGTATCCCGGGTGGTTAAAACATCCATACAGACTAAAAACCTTGAATTATCCATAACCTTGCCAAGCAAGGAGGGCTTAAGTATCACTTCCCAAATTTCGATTTTATATCGTGTCGATCAGAAAAAATTGCCACTAATCATAGCTAATCTTGGGTTAAACTTCGAGCCTATCATTGCGAACATTTTTCGTTCGGCATCTGCTGACGTTTGCGCACAGTATTACGCCAAGGATATGCATTCCGGGATGCGTGCAAAAATTGAGGAAGCCATCAAACTAAAAATGGATGAGAATCTTCAACATCAGGGCATTATTATTGATGGGGTGCTTATGAAAAGTATTCAATTGCCGGATGGATTATCCGCCTCTATTGAACAGAAATTACAGGCAGAACAAGACGCCATGCGTATGCAATTTCTTCTTGAGCAATCGAAACTTGAAGCCGAACGTAAAATTATAGAAGTTAAAGGTGTTCGTGATGCTCAAAAGATTCTTTCCGAAGGCTTAACAGAGCAAATTATTCGATACAGGAGTATTGAAGCATTTGAAAATTTGTCTAAGTCGCCTAATTCCAAGGTGATTATCACGGATGGTGCAACACCATTTCTTATAGACAATCAGAAGTAATAATTTATTAATGGTACCCAGGATTATTCTCTGAAAAGGATAAACAGTGTATTGCCTGTCAATTGATAACAGGAATGTCGATTAAACTAATGAGATGCTTTATGTTTATTGTGGTTGTCAGATGGCTTAATCAATACAGATAAAGCAATCGATAAACACAACGTAGCGATAATAACCAGAAGCGATATTTCAGTATGTATATGAATGTCGAAATATTGAATCAACATTTTTATTCCAATAAACATAAGGACCAGTGATATACCCTGTTGAAGAAATCGAAACATAGTAACAGCATTGCTAAGCATGAAAAACATGGCACGCAAACCAATCACGGCAAAAATATTGGACGTGATGATTAACATACTGTCCCGGGTTATGGCAAACGCGGCCGGGATACTGTCTAAAGCAAAAACGATATCAGTTGTAGCAATGATTACGATTACTACAAATAAACGGGTTGCCAAGCGTTTACCTTTTTCACGGATAAAAAATCTACCTCCGGCTTCGGTATCACTGATGGGCATATACTTATTTAATAATTTATATACAGGACTTTTAGCCGGATCAAATTCATCATCTTCTTTAGTAAATAATATTTTATAACCCGTATAAATTAAAAAAGCACCAAAGAAGTAAAGCACCCAATGAAACTGACTGACTATGGCTGATCCGGCGGAGATAAATATTAAGCGTAGTATGATTGCGATGAGTATGCCCCAAAATAGAACCAGTGCATAATATTTGTCAGATACTTTGAAAAAATTCAGGATCAGAATGAAGACAAAAATATTGTCCATCGATAACGAGTATTCCATAATGTAAGCTGAGAAATACTCGGCAGTGGCCGCTCTGCCTTTTTCAAGATAGATAATGTAACCATAGGCAACAGCCAGACTAATCCAACAGACACTCTGAAAAAGAGCTTGCTTGAAACGCATGCCTACCTTGTTTCTTCGTAAATAGAGAATATCCAAAGTCAGAGAGGTGAGTATGATGAACATAAAAAAACCATACTGATAGATAGGGTTATGTAACAGTTCGCTAATGGAGTTCAAGAGTCGGATTTTTTGAAGTATTCAACGGTCTGTATTAGTTTGCCAAAATGATAGTCTTGCAATAAATACACATCCTTATTCCCATTAAGCACACCGTAAAAACGATCCAGATCATAAGGCCTTGGATTTCCCTTTTCATCGGTTTGAGATTTGGAGCGCTGTGTAATTTCTTTGTAGTAGCACATTACCTGTTGTTGACTGCCATTGCGTAATCTTAGGGTAACGGTACAAAATGGTTTTTGTTCAAGTGCGTTTTTAATCTCATCGGGTGATGTTACAATGACTTCACAGTAAACAGCTTTCAGAAAATCGATGTATTCAAAAACTTTCGACTTGTCGATTTTCTTGTTAGGGAGTACTTCGCCACTAACCGTATTCCGTATCAGGAAGGAATCAGGTTTTTCCACATTGATGCTAAAGGAGGATAATTGCGGATTGCTATGTTGAACCGTAATTTCAGCCAGCGATTGGAACGGAATACTCAACACGATTCTACTGCGTACTTCATTAACATCTGTACTAAACCTTGATTCAAGTGAACCAACAAATCCGGTGTTCCAGACTACATAAGGCGTTTCAGCTTGTTCAGCCAGAATGAAATTCCCTTTGCCATCCGGTGCCGGCGGGCCTAAAAGAAAACTACGTAATCGTTCGCCCTGTTTATCGTACAATTCTATTTTCTTATTATGTGTAGCAATATCTTTTATAGCATTTTGCATTGCAGCTTTTGAAACAGGATAGCGTACAGCTAAATTTTTTATTGTTCGTAACATCAGGTCGGTTACGTCCTTGCGTGAATTTAGACCGGTTTCCTGAATTTTCCATCCGTTCTGTTCACGAACGAATGTAATACGGGTTCCATTCATGTCGCTGATAAAGATTTTTGCTACGGAGGCGGTGTCTTCAAAGGCAAAGGTGCGCTCATCGGGTTGAAGGGTGGAGTTTGGATTGTAATAAATAAAATAGTAGACCGAAGCTACACTTACAATCAATATTGCCAGGTAAATGAGATTCTTTTTCATGGAGCTTTTAAGTTAAACGGCAAAACGGCGAAGACGAATAAAGGTATATATCAATCCAAATAAAATAATCAGCGCAATAGGTGCTATGATATTCATTAATTGCCAGGTCAATTTTTGTGCTTTTACTTTTTCAGTATCCAGTAAACGGAGTTTTATATCCTTGGCACGGGTAAGAATCCGGTCGTTACGATCATTCAGGTAATCGATACCGTTTAGTAAGAAGTTTTTATTAGCAAAGAATTCCTGGGTGTAACGGAAATAACCAAGTGAGAATGGCCTGCCCTGGGCATTAAAATCATTCAGGGCTATATCGGCATCTCCAACAATAATCATTTTAGTTTCCTTGCTTCGATTACGGAATTCCTGTTTTAAGGAGTCTCTAAGCAAGGATTCAAATTCAGGTTGTAAACGATTATTAAATACCGATGCAAATTGCCCTTCTAACAACACGGCCGCAGGTAAAAAACCTTTACTGAACGACTTCTCGTCAGGTTGATTTTTAAGAATACGAAAGTCGACCTGCCAAGGAGTAAATGCCGTTTTTGTTTTTCTGGATGATGCGAGTAATACCGTTTTTTTAATACGGTTATTAGCTGTATCAATAGGACTGCAGAATGAGGTATTCACTGCATCAATTTCTTTATTGATGATGTGTTTATTATAGGGTGTCAGAATGGGGAAGTAGTAGCAAGGAAACAAGCGGAACTCCGGTTGGTTATTAATATAATTAACCAGCAGTGGAACCGGGTTACATTGCAGATCCATAATCAGCGCTGGATTTAATCGCACCCCGTATGTAAACAACTGATCGTCCAGATTCAGTCCCATGTCTAAGGCCAGAAACGAAGCCTTGTTCTTAACACTGTCTGCACTGGCGCGCATATTATCCAGCAGCCACAGAACACGACCACCATTCATAATAAACTGGTCTATTTTAAACTTATTCTGTTCGCTGTAAGGTTGCGTGGGACCAACGATAAGCAGGGATGTGTACTGTTTTGGAATAACGGTTGTGCTTTGAATGTTCAATGTATCGATTTGATAAAACTCGCTTAATGCATTCAGCAGGTCATACAACTTATAGAGTGGTGCATCATCATTGCCACGCAACAAGGCAATACGAATACGTTCATCCATATCCAGTTTCTTTATTGCCGATGCAAACTTGTTTTCGAGCTTGGCTACTGAATTATTCAATGCGCGTTGCGCACCGACACCATTATCATTGAGAAGCAGATTGATTGTAGTTTCCTTGCCCCGATAAAATACGGTAGCACCGGGCAAAATAATTTTTTCGGAGTAGGCATCACTTTTAGCTGTTTGTATATTGGTTGGCTGTAAGCCTTCAGCGGCCATCTCTTCATATATCTTTTTTCGCTCTTCCTGCGATTTATTTAGCAGAGGATCTTCAAATTCATATTGCACATTATTACCGGCTATGCTTCTAAATTCGTTTAACAAATCACGGGTAGCATTTTCGAGTCGTTTAAATCCGGCAGGTAATTCGCCTGTGATATATACTTTCACAAATACACGGTCTTTCAGATTCCGTAGCATGCTTCTCGTACTGTCGTTTAGTGTAAATCGCTGATCGGCGGTCAGGTCGATACGTTGCACCGTAGTGCCGGCAAGAATATTTAGTAACACGATGATTACTGCGGTTATCAAAAAACGATAGTAAGCCTGCTGTTTCAGGTTGCGTAGCTTCCCTTTAGAACTAATTCCTTTGCTTACCATTTTCTACTTTCCAGAATAAGTTTTGTACCCAGATTGAAAAGGGCAGAGAATGAAACGAAATAAAGCACGTCACGCAAATCAATTACGCCTTTGCTGATACTCTGATAATGTTGATTAATACCCAGGTTCTGTATCAGCAAATCAAAACGCCCCTCAATAAATGGAAGACGGCTCAATGACTCAAAGCCATTATAGGTAATAAAACATAAGAATAATGCAAGGATAAATGCTACGATAGAGTTTGTAGATAAAGACGATGAAAATAAACCAACTGCACAGAATGCGGCACCTAACAAAAATAGTCCGATAAAGGAACCTATTGTTGCGCCGTGATCGATATTTCCTTTTGGGGCACCTAACTGATAAATGGTAATGTAGTAAATCGTTGTAGGTAATAAGGTGAATAGAACCAGGGTAACGGCCGCCAGGTATTTACCCATGATCAATTGCATTTCACGAATTGGCCTGGTCAGTAATAATTCTATTGTTCCGGTTCGCAATTCATCGGAAAACATACGCATAGTAACCGCAGGGATCAGAAACATGAAGATCCAGGGGGCATAGAAGAAAAGTGAGTCCAGGTTAGCAAACCCAAAATCGAGAATGTTGGTATCGGGAAATACCCATAGGAACAGACCGAGTATCAGCAAGAAGCTGATCATCACGATATAGGCAGTCAGCGAACTGAAAAAACCGGCTATCTCTTTTTTATAAATAGCAAACATCAGGATTGAGTGAGTTTACGGAAAACATCTTCAAGATCCTGTGTTTCCTGTTGTAAAGAAATAATGGTTCTATTGTGTTCAACCGCAAAACGGAATACCGACTCCTGTATCGTATGGGAACTGAATAATTTCCATTCCAGCTGGTTGTTGCTTTCGGCGCGATCTACATGAGGCAGGCTGGTTAGCGCAATTTCTGCAACTTGTTCTTTAAAGGTAACCTTAGTGATGATTTGCTGACGACCGGATTGCTGAAGTGTTTCAATATCATCATCGGCAACTAGTTTTCCCTTGTTGATGATAATTACTCTGTTGCATAGTGCTTTAACTTCTTGCATAATATGCGTAGACAGAATAATGGTTTTTTCTTTACTTAAATTTTTAATCAGATTACGAATTTCAACAAGCTGATTGGGATCTAATCCGGATGTGGGTTCATCCATAATGAGCACATCAGGATTGTGCAACATGGCCTGGGCCAGTCCAACACGTTGCTTGTACCCTTTACTCAGCGCACCGATCTTTTTCGTTTTTTCACGCTCTAGTCCGGTTGCGTGAATCATCTCTGCAATGCGTTGTTTTTTTTTGATGATATTGGTATGGAGTGATGCAATAAACGATAAATATTCCCGCACATACATATCGTAGTACAAGGGGTTACTCTCCGGCAGGTATCCGATTTTCTTTTTTACCTCGTTCTGCTGACTGATCGTATCATACCCACAAACCGTTACACTGCCTGAAGTTGGTGGAATAAAGCACGTAATCATTTTCATCGTTGTTGATTTACCGGCTCCGTTAGGACCCAAAAAACCGAGTACATCTCCGGTTTTAACTTCAAAGCTGATATGATCTACCGCTTTTTGTTCGTCAAAAATTTTTGTGAGTTGAGAAACGACTACCGACATCTAAATGGGCTGTGCCGCACGAAATTAAGACAGCCGTTCGGTTTGTCACAGATTCATTCGCACTGTTGTCCACATTTTTACGCGCTTATGACTTATAGAAAATAAAAAAGGCTACTCATTTGAGTAGCCTTTAAATAAATGCTGTAAGATCTTATTTTTTAGCAACTTTAATTTGAGACCTTATTTGGCTGATTCCAAGAATTTTAGATCTAGAGGATAAAACATTGGATGAATGCTTACTTTTTTGAATTTGTTGGAGCTTTAGAGCTTCACTGTAATCAATAGGTTTTGGTGTTACATATTGATAATTATTCCTTGTATCCTTATTGTCCCAAGACAAGTCAGCACCGAACCGATGATCCTCATAATTCAATCTTTTTGCAGTTATTCTGAAACTAAAATTAATGTTTGAATTTCCTCCATTTAATTCTTTAACAACGAAAGATGTTGTGCCTGGTATTACATAGAGACCTTTACAGTCTCCTTCAGGTGTAACTGTAATAATCATTGGATGTTGTTCATCAATCTTTACTGTTTCTAGAAATAAGGGATCAAGATTAACAGTTACTTGTCCGTTTTGTAACGTTGCTCTGCCAAAATCCTCAAACCAAACTTCAGGACTCTCCATACTGTATACCAATTGATTACCCTGTGATGTTCCAACTGATGCATTTTTGGCGCCGGTACAAGTCAAGTCACCATTTGCATATACAGCAAATCCTCCAAGGCCCGCGGCACCATAAACACCATAATCAGTGGCCCCTGTTGGGTATGTTCCCAAATAGCCAATACCAGAAGTGCCAATACCATAGCCACCTGGATTATAACTTCCTTCAACTCCGATAGCTCCGGTTGTTGTTAATCCGGCAAAATCATTATACCCAGCAACACCAACCCCGTTGGCTACCTGAGTTAAGTGAGCCCCGAAAGCACCAATACCGGGCGCTGTGCCAGTTGAATTATATAGAGATAATAGGCCCTGCCCTGTAGAACTTCCGCTGTAGAGAGCTAAAACACCTTGCGAGGTATCTGCGCCAGAATAGCTGGCCAAGAGACCAGAGCCGGCCGCAGCAATGCCTGCATTATCGTTGCTAAAGAATGCGCCGCCGTGCCAATTACTTGAAATACCAACTATGGCAGCACTTGTA
>BJGO01000007.1 GCA_014190535.1 Bacteroidota bacterium
TGCCATATTTATTGATTGGAATAATGATACTGATTTTACTGATGCTGATGAGTTAGTATTTCAGTCTGGTTTCAGTGGGGCTAATTCAGTAAATCCACAGACCGGAACTTTTACAGTTCCTGTATCCGCATCGCCCGGATTATATCGAATGCGTATTCGCTTATCCTATGCGCAGTCAGCTCCTAATCCATGTGCATTGTTTGGATTAGGCGAATCTGAAGACTATACGTTTGAGTTGAATGCTCAAAGCGATTGTGTAAATAATCCACCAACTATTAGTGTTAACTCTCCTACCATATGCTCCGGAAATACTGCCACATTGACTGCAAGTGGTGCAGATACCTATACTTGGTCTCCAACTAACGGCCTAAGTGCTTCAACCGGAAGTAGTGTTTCTGCAAACCCAACTATAACTACGACCTATATTGTTACCGGAACGGTTACCGCAACAGGCTGTACCAATACCGCAAATGCTGTTGTTACCGTAACACCGCTAAATACAATTGCCGCCGGCCAAAACCGCACGGTTTGTCTGAATGCGGCAATAACACCCATAACACTGACCACAACGGGCGCCACCGGCGCTACCTTCTCCGGTCTGCCTGCGGGAGTATCGGGATCTTTTGCCTCCAATACGGTGACCATCAGTGGATCGCCCACTTCACCCGGCACCTTCAGTTATACGGTAACCACAACCGGAGGCTGTCCTCCGGCAACGGCAAGCGGAACCATAACGGTTAATCCTCTGAATACAATAGCCGCGGGCCAAAACCGTACATTATGTGTAAATGAAACTATGACAGTGATTACATTGGCCACAACCGGTGCAACAGGTGCTACCTTTTCAGGCTTACCTGCAGGAGTATCCGGATCTTTTGCTTCGAATACGGTTACTATCAATGGCGTACCCACAACATCCGGAACGTTCAGTTACACGGTAACTACAACCGGTGGTTGTCCGCCGGCAACAGCAACAGGAACTATTACTGTTAATACTCTGCCTGTAGTTAGTGCGGGATCTGACATAACAGTATGTAATGTGCCGGAGCCAACTACATTAACCGGATTCTCACCATCCGGCGGAAGCTGGACCGGAACCGGCGTTACATCAGGTGGAATATTTACGCCGACTGCTCCCGGCTCGTTCACACTGACCTATACGGTAACCAATGCAAACAATTGCTCGGCTGATGCGTCTATAATTGTAACGGTTACAGATCAGGTAATCGTAAATGCAGGTAATGATTTTAGTATTTGTGAGAATGCGTCATCAGTGAATCTGAATACATTGAATCCTTCTCCGTCCGGTGGCACCTGGAATGGCCCCGGTGTAAACGGCAATTTATTTAATCCTGGCGGACTAACCGGAACACAAGCTATTACCTATACTGTTGGATCGGGATCTTGCACTTCGTCTGATGTCATTGAAATACAGATTATTCAGGGGTCTCAACTTGAAGTAACCACGCAGGTTACCCAACCAACATCGTGTGGGCTATCTAATGGCATACTAAGTAGTGTTGTCACCGGTGGAAATAGTCCGTTCAGCTATGCATGGAGTAATGGAACTACATCTGCCCAGCTAACGGGAGTTGGTAATTACTCAGTAACGGTTACCGATCAGGCTGGTTGCACAGCCATTGGCTCAGGAAGTCTGGAAGGAAGTATTTGTACAAAAGTTCCTTCACAGTCGATTTCCAATATAGGACAGAATAATGCAACGGTATCGTGGCCTGCTGTATCTTGTGCGAATAAATACAGTATACAGATCAAGCAGGTTGGCACAGCAACACAAACTATATTTATTGTAGATGCCCCGTTAACCTCCTACACATTTACCGGATTGAATCCAAGTATAACGTATCAGGTTAGAATACGAACACAATGTTCAGAAAATGATGATGTTTTGTCTCAGTATTCACCCATTACCAGTTTTACTACACTAAATAGTCAGGGTTTGCAATGTGCTCCACCATCCGGCATCAGTGCCGGTGATATCAGTGCTACATCGGCAACCATAAGCTGGGATAACATTCCTGCCGCCGTACAATACAATTTGCGCTATCGCACACTGGGTTCATCAAACTGGACTACTGTTCTTGTAAACGACTCCCTGAATTCACAAACGCTTCAGAGTTTAAATCCGGCTTCAATTTATGAATTACAACTTCGTACCAAATGCAATAATAATCCAAAAGAATTCTCTACATACTCGGGTATCATTACATTCAGTACACCACCACTCCGATTGAGCGAAGCGGAAAGCACATTTAATACATTGCTTTATCCAAATCCTGTAAAGAATAATCTGAGTTTGATCATCAATTCCGTTACAGATGAACGCGTTTCAATAACGTTATCAGATATACAGGGTCGTGTTCTATTTACCGACGTTGAACAGCTCATTCAGGGAACAAGCACAATCAATTACAGCCTCACGGATTATGCTCCCGGCATATATATCATACAGATCTCGTCAGCGTCTAAAAGTCAATTAATCAAATTCATCAAGGAATAATAACGGTGCTGTAATAATCTGATAACAAGTTTCCTGTTATCTGACTGATTCATTTCATCGTTTTCGGTGAACGCTTGTAATGTTTTTTCGGGCATGGTGTTTGATTCAATAGGTGCGTTAATTTAGCGTAATAAATAACTTTTTCATGAGGTTCGTACTACTTGTTTTCATTACCAGCATTTTTTCAGTGAGTTTACTTTATGCACAGAAAGAGACACTCCTCTTTCCTGTAGTAAAAGATGGTAAATATGGTTACATCAACATCAAAGGCGATATTGCTATATCGTATATGTACGATGATGCCCATTACTTTTTTGAGGGACTTGCCGCAGTTAAACAAAATAATAAATACGGTTTTATTAATTCCTCTAACAAGATTATTGTTGAACCACAATTTGACACCGTAAAGCATTTTAGTGAAGGGGTATGCGCTGTAGGTACTTTCGAACAAGATAAACCGTTACAATGGGGATATATAGATAAGAAAGGAATTGCGCTTAATCTCCATCTACCGGCAATTGGCTATGCAACTAACTTTTCAAGTAACCGCGCCATTGTTGCTGAGCAGGGATATGCTGATTTATTCATCATTTCAAAACAAGGAAAACGCTACGACCTGCCAACCGGGTTATATTGTTATGAAGATGAGCGAATTCAATTCAGTGAAGGGGTATTACGGGTCCAGAAAAATATGGGAATTGGCATGTTTCAGATTGTATATGTTGATACCAATGCAACTCTGATACCCGAATTAAATACTAACTATGGTGATATGGGTGATTTGGTTCAGGGATTAATTACTTTTTATGATAATGGTAAATACGGATTTCTGAATAACAAAGGTAAAGTCATTATTAATGCTGATTTTGATACTGTTTGTGCTTTTTCTGAAGGCCTGGCTTTGGCCTGTACGGGCAGATCATCAGTAGAGGGAGCGTCGGGCTTCGGTCAATATGGATTTATAGATAAGAATGGAAAGTGGATTATTAATCCACAACCTTTAAAATGTTATCCATTTCAAAACGGATATGCCCGAATTGAAGTAAATGGGAAATATGGATTTATGAATACCTCAGGTACCGTTGTGGTTCCGGCGGAATATGAAGCGGCCTATGATTTTTTTCGTGGATTGGCATACGTCAAGAAAGAGGGACATTGGGAGTATATCAATACAACAGGTAACCGGGTTTGGTGGCAGTCTTTTTAACGTATCGCTATAATGATTGGCTTACTTATCTTGTCCTTACTCCCGGGAAATTCAACAGTGTAGAAACCGGGATTTATTTCATTGCTTAATTCAAATGCAATTTCACCGGAGTCGTTTTTGTAATAGAAGGGTAGTGTCATAACACGTTCACCAACAATATTTACCAGATAGGCAAATGCTGTATTGCGAGATGTGTGTTCATTTTCATGGAAAACGACAAAGTCGATAACCTCCTGTGTTGCGCCGGTAATACTTTCACCTGATCCTTGTGCGGATTCCCATTTTGGCGCTGTTTCAGGTTTCATCATCGTGAATGAAGTTATTGGTATTGGTTTTGAATTCAGTTCAAGTTTTCTGTTGCAATGAGCAGTTACATCCCATTCATAGGTTTTACCTTCGATCAGATTCATTAAAACCAGATTGTTTGCTGATGTTACATAATTAGACCACCGTTCGGCGCTTTTTTCTTTAACACGAAAGGTGTATTCAGCCTCGGGATCTATGGCCTCCCATCGGAATATGACTTTATTGACATCTACAATTTTCGTGTAATAATATGCCGGTGTCTGACAGTCAATGCCCGTAACAAAGTTTATTCCGCTAACATAATGCGTTGTATCGCGCTTATTATTCCCAAACATAGACTGCACCTGCCATTCGTACCAAACCAGTGGGGTAAGATTGAATACACGCCTAACGGTAGTTGGTGCTTCAACACTATAGACCATCCATTGAGCGTCTCCTTTAACGCGATACCGTAAACTATACATCTGATCCTGAATATTACCGCGCCATGAAAATTTCACACTTGTGCTATTAATGATTTGTACTTCCAGTTGTTCAGGTGCATTTCCTTTTGGAGGTTCACTAAATGCTGAAAGTGAGATAATTAGTGATAAAATAATGAGCGGAATGAACATCTTCATACGTTGAATGGATTCTAATTCAACTTATAACCGATGTTTCAAAAATAGTTACATTATGAGCTACTTATTTTATGTTATTTTTTTTATTAGCGATATAGAAATAGTAGTTTTCATCATTAACAATATTGATTGAATTAATATTATTAATGAATTTCATGTGTATTTGTGTGCCATTAATATCGTCCTCCTGAAATGCATATGTTTTTTTATCCGGACCTATGTATGTTAATGGAGTACTTAAAATCAGAACAACGGTATCGTGCTTGGTAACTTCAAGATTTAACTCAGAAATAATATCGTTAAAGTCAATGGCATTTCGCCGCGAGCCATCCCAAATCATAAATCGTTGGTCACGCTTTGACTCCGGCAGATGTATTGGTTTATGGGTAAAGTAAGTTAACGGAGATACGATAAAGTCACTACTGCCCATAATAGCATAATTATCCAGTTTAGAATTGATTACATATTCGCCGGCTTCAGGAAAGTTGGAAAAAGGGTATTTGATGTCTTTATAGTAAGCAATGCATGATGCATAGAGATTGCAGACCAGTGATGCTGTAAATACGATTTGAGCCAAAGCGTTGATGAAAGCAGGTATTTGAAAATTTAAAATGGTTTTCTCCTTTTTGAAAAATTCAACCAATGAGAACGAGCTAACTAAAAAAATAAATAGGTGTCCCGAATAGCGATAGGGGCGCATATTGGTAAAATAGCAAAAAGCCATAAGTGCAATTGTGCCGGATAGAAAGAAGAGTGTTACTCTGGAATGGCTCAGAAAGAAAAAGAGCATAAGTAGTAACAGGATGCTCCCCAGATAAAATCCTATTGTTTGTTCATCATTAACGAATACGTGATTGTTCCAGTAATTATGGTCTTTGTTTGGCAGTATGGGGAAGTAATTGGTGAATACTTTTGAAACGGCAAATCGCACACCATCCATCGTGAGTGATTTAGTATATGATACCGGATAAGAATTGTCCGGCTCACTTTTGATAAAATAAATAGATGAGGAAATCGATATCATCGAGCACAGCGTGATTATTAATAATCCACGGATACGAGCTGGAGATAATGTTTTTGTTTGGTATAAAATATAGGTATCTGTAGCAATCAGGCAGAGCATCGATATGGTCATTATCAATCCCATTACACTTGTAAGGGACAAGAGGATGAGCAGCAGTCCCAGTGTGATGAAGTGATGCATCTTTACATGCTGATCTTGTTTTCGATAAACAACATTGGTATATAATGCCATGCAGGAGAAGAAAATCAGAATACCCAGGCCATAACAGCGTGCTATCAGGTTAAATTCATAGAACAAGAAGTAGCTGAAAGAGGCAAGGATTTTTAATTTATAATCCAGAGTAAAATATTTGTTGAATACATACACAGTGAGCGTGGCAATAAGAATATGTATAAACTGTGTTGTTGTAATACTGTCAATCACATGAGACTGAATAAACAGAATCAGATGCCAAAGTGGTGGGTGCCCCTCATATCGTATGTTGTTCAGTAATTCTGATAGTGAATGACTTTCTCGACCTAACAGATAGGCTTGCAATTCGTCGCGCCAAGGCTCGTGATATCGTACGCCGATCAGAGAAAGAAACAGAAATGCTAATCCTACAAGCTCTGATTGATAGCGGAATCCATAATTAGGGGCAGATACATCAGCGATACTATTTTTTTTACTTTTTTTATTTGCTGTCGAACTCATTTTGAATCGTATGACGATGCAAAATAATTCTTATTTCCTATAGATATAAACGAGTTCGTCGTATGATTCAAAGGCGTAAATGGCTGACTTGCTGCCATCCATTTCCTGAAATGAAACGGTAAAGCTTTTTTGTTCGCCTTCCTCGGTATCAAATTTCATTTTAGTATTTCCCGACTCAATATTGGTTTCCTGAAAAAGAATCACGTTATCATCCTGATCCTTAATCTGAATATATACGTGATATCCTTTAGCTTCTTTGAGGGATAAGTAGTAGGAGTTCGTTTCACGATCATATAGGATTTCAGGAATAAAATTTTTGTATTTACCGGATTTCGCCGCCTCGTTTTTATTATCCAGGGAATACTTTCGTATTAACAGTGAATCCATCGGCATCTTCTCCTCTGTGCTCTGAGCCATCAATGATGAACAGCACATAAATACGAAAAAAGCTAGGGTTAAACATTTTTTCATGGTTACCAATAGTTTTATGTATTGGTAAATATTTTACATATCGACCGTGCCGAAAAAAATAATCCGTTGAATGTTTAATTTAGAACGTTAAGTTGTATCTTATTGTCTTTCCTTGGATAGTTCCTGCCTATTTATCGGGTTGGCATACCGTTCGTCATAGGCTTCACGATGATCCAAAATATCGAGTGCGGTAAACAGCGATTGGCGGAAGGAATCCTCATTGGCTTTATTTCTTCCGGCGATGTCAAAACCGGTTCCGTGATCCGGAGCTGTTCTTACTATATCCAGTCCTGCGGTGTAATTTGTTCCGGAGGTAAAACTCAATGTTTTAAACGGCACCAATCCCTGATCGTGATACATAGCCAGGATCGCATCATAAGATTGATACTGCCCTGAACCAAAAAATCCATCTGCAGAGAATGGCCCAAATAATAACCGACCTTTTTGCTTGCCATTGGTGATGGCTGGTATGATTTCATTAATCTCTTCTTTTCCAATTAGTCCGTTGTCGCCTGCGTGAGGGTTGAGTCCCAATAGGGCTATTCGCGGCTTGTCGATGCCAAAATCTCTTCGCAACGAGTGATGCAGTATGTCTATTTTTCGCTCAATACGATCTCTCTTGATCAGAGGTGCAACATCCTGAACGGGAACATGGGTGGTTACGGTAGCAATGCGAAGCGCATCGTTGATTAAAATCATCAGGGGCTCCTGATTGGTCTTAGCCGCAAGATACTCCGTGTGGCCGGTGTAGCTGAACGTCGACGATTGAATGTTATTCTTATTTATAGGAGCCGTAACCAACGCATCAAGTTTACCGCTCAGCAAATCAGTTGTAGCTGCTTCGAGGCTCTTTCGACCATAGGCCCCACCGACTTCATTCTGAACACCAAGCTGCACATGCACTTCGTCTTCATAACATTGAATGATATTGAGTGTGTTGAATTGAAGTCGTTCTGCATTTTTTTGATTAACAGAATTGATTGCATTCAGATTTAAGGCTTTCCTGTGGAAGGCAACGACTTTAGCATTGCCATATAGAACCGGTGTAATTCGTTCGTAAATTCGGTTATCAGCAAAAGTTTTTAACAACACTTCCAATCCAATACCGTTTATGTCGCCGGTGGTTAAACCAATCGTGTATTTTTTATTGTTCATTCATTCGGTGTTTTAGAAACTGAAGCAGTAGACGTAAGCCGATTGCTGTTGCATTTTTTCCGCGGTAACTCATAGTGCTATGAAAGAATGCGAGCCCGGCTATATCAAGGTGTATCCAGGGATAATCAGTGAATCGTTGTAAAAATTTTCCGGCAGTAATATGGCCGGCTAGTGCACCACCCACGTTTTTCATGTCCGCAATGTCACTCTCAATTAATTCGCCATATTCCTCCCACAATGGAAAGTAAACCAGTCGCTCGAACACTTCTTCTCCGGCCTGTTCGAGTTTTTTATTAGTATCGGAATCAGCGGTACTCATATAGGCTATTGCAAAATTGCCGAGAGCGCGGTGTGCGGCTCCGGTAAGTGTAGCCATATCGATCACCAGTTCCGGGTCATATTGTTTCGAGTAGCTCAATGCATCGGCCAGTATCATGCGACCTTCAGCATCGGAGTTTAACATTTCAACTGTAAGTCCATTATACATTTTAATAATGTCTCCCGGAGCAAAAGCATTTCCACCGGGGCGATTATCTGTAGCCGGCATCAGGGCAATAATATGAAGTGGCCACTGCAATTTTGCCGCCGTGTATATCACTCCGCCCATTGTGGCCGCACCGGCCATATCGCACTTCATATAATCCATACTGTTGCCGGTGGGTTTAAGGCTTAACCCACCCGTATCGTAAACGACCCCCTTACCAACCAGCACGATAGGCTTTTGATTCTTGGCATTGGCCGGTTTGTATTCCATAATGGTAAATGTTGGTGGATCAATGCTGCCCTGATTTACCGACAATAAACCGCCCATGCCCATCTCAATTATTTTCTTTTTGTTGAATACCGTAACCTTTACACCAACCTCTTTACCCATCTGACTGAGTGCCTCTGCTAATCCTTCTGCATTCAGATGATTAACGGGTTCATTTACTAAATCTCTCACACGGTAAGATGCTTCAATCGTCGCATTCAACTCGGCAATCTGATGCTTACTTATGCCGGCATCAGCAATACGAACAGACTGAAGGCTATTTTCTTTCTTTGTTGCATCTTTCTTGTATTGTATAAACTGATAATTTCCAAGGGCCATACCTTCTGCAATAAAATATGCCGCACCGCTGATGCCGCTATGATTAGCAATACCAACTTTTTTACATTTGTATTTATTAATGGAAGCAAGCAGGCTATTCCCGGTTTTTCTGAGATCCTCGTTAGTGCGCATCTGATCTTGTTTGGCTTCTAGCAGAAGTACTTGTTTTACCGGAACACCGTTAAGGGTAATCAGTTTGATGTCTTTCTTTATGGCCTGTTGAACCGTGGTTATCTCAGTTTTGGTTAAACCACATTTGTTCAGATTACTTTTTTTGTCAATAAGTATAATTATTGCGTCAGTTTTAACAGGTTTTGTTTCCAGTTGAATAGTGGGCTTCATGTTTTGCCGTATTTTTTTGTGCGGTAAAACTACTCATAAATTTTACCCCGTACTTTTACGGCTGTGTTATGCGGAATCAAAGAACAACATCCGATTACTCTGCAAATAAATCATTAGGTCAACATTTTCTGTCTGATCTTCGGGTAACTCAAAAAATAATTCACACGTTTTATGAGTCAACACACGATAAAATTCTGGAGATTGGCCCCGGTAAAGGGGTTTTGACGGCTGATTTATTTCAACGCTCCGGCAGGTCGGTTGTTGTTTGTGACATTGATAGCAGAAGCGTGGCTTTACTCCGCGAGTTATATCCTGATTTTGTATCTCAAATAATTTTGTCAGACATACTGAAACTCGATTTTAATCAACACTTTCAAAATCATCAGGTTAGTGTAATCGGTAATTTTCCGTACAATATTTCAACGGAGATTGTTTTTAAACTATTAGGTGAACGAAAAAGCGTCCCATACATATTAGGTATGTTTCAGAAAGAGGTCGCTAAGCGATTTGCGGCTAAGCATGATAATAAAGAGTACGGAATAACTACAGTATTGCTTCAGGCTTACTATGATGTCGTCTATCTTTTTGATGTGCCACCCGGATGTTTCAATCCGCCGCCCAAGGTGATGTCGGGTGTATTGGAAATAAAACGTAAGTCTTTAGAGCCTCTTATACTCAATGAATCATTGTTTGTAAGAATGGTTAAAGCCGGATTTAATATGCGTCGCAAAACACTGCGGAATGCATTAGCCTCATTAACACTTCCTTTGAACGAATCACACAAACAGCTACTGAGTATGAGAGCGGAACAGCTCAGTGTTTCAGATTGGATCAACTTTGCCAACGAAATGAGCAGGCCATGAACATTTTAATAACCGATGTTGTAGATTCCTCCTTAATTCAGGGACTGATTGAATTGGGTTATCGGCCTGATTATCGACCCGATATCACGCAGGCGCAGGTGCTTTCAGTAATTCAGGAATATGTGGGTATCATTATCACTACTAAAATTGCATTGGATCGTTCAACAATCGAAAAAGCGGTTAACTTAAAATTTATCGCCCGTTTAGGTTCAGGCTTGGATCACATTGATTGTTCAATGGCAATGAATCGTGGAATTAAATTGTACAGCACGCCGGAAGCTAATTCCGGTGCTGTTGGTGAGCATGCTGTTGGCATGTTGATTCAGATGTTGCATCACTTCACAGACTCGAACAACGATGTAAAAAAAGGAAACTTCCGAAGCAATCCGTTCCGCGTTACCGAGGCAGAGGGTCTCACCATTGGCATTCTCGGCTATGGCCATACAGGACCTGCATTGGCCAGGCGTTTGCAGGGATTTGACGCCAACCTCATTGCATACGATAAGTACCGGACACAGGGCGATGGGTTTTGCCAATTGGTTTCTCTGGAACAACTAAGGGTTCAGTCAGACGTTTTAAGTATTCATCTTCCGCTTACAAATGAGACCAGATGCATGATTGACTATCAGTTTTTATCAACGTGCAGCAGGTTGCGCTATATTATCAATACCTCGAGGGGATATATCCTGGATATTCGCGATTTGCTCCGATGGACTGATGAATCGGAGAGCCGATGGGCTTCACTGGATGTATTGGATCAAGAGGATACTACCTTGTACACTGCCGAAGAAAAAAGTATGTTTCAGCGATTAGTGCATCACCCAAGGATATTCATTACCCCCCATATTGCCGGAAAGAGTCATTCAACAAGGCTCAAGCACGCACGGGTATTATTGAAGAAATTAAATGATGAATGCCGATCGTCACATTAGCGTCATTTAAGTGTCATGTTATTGTAAAAGCAATACGATACATATAGGATATTTTAATTCACTTGTTACTTTCGTTTTGTAATTCGGTTTAAGGGTTATATTTGTCCACCTTCAAAAAAAAGAACCCACTAAAAACCCAACAGCGTATGAGAAAAATTTACTCATTCTTATTTATCGCTCTTCTTATAGCAACCGGAGTGCATGCACAAACCGGTGAATTGCAAGGGAAAGTTATCGATGCTGAAACCAATAAAGGAATTGGATTTGCTCCGGTTGTAATCTTACAAGGTGGTGTTCAGAAAGCAGGAGGCTACACCGAAGATGATGGGTCTTACTCCATTAAACCAATCAATCCCGGTACTTATGTTGTTAAGGTATCTTTTGTTGGATATAATCCAACCGAGGTAAATAACGTTTTAATCAGCTCCGATAAAATGTCAACACTTACCATCAAAATGACAAAGGTGGTAAATGAAATCAAGCCTGTAATCATCACAGCTGATCGTAAGCTTGTTGATCCGGATAAAACGCAAACCGGTGTAACCCAGACAAAGACAGAAATACAACAGCTAGCAACATCCCGTAACAACCCCAATGATCTTGTTGGTATGTCGGCCGGTGTGTTTCAGCGCGATAACGGTGCCGCACTGAACGTAGGTGGAAATCGTGATTACAATAACCGTTACTACGTTGATGGCATACCGATGCGTGGTAATATTAATCTGCCTTCTACTGCCATTGAACAGTTAACCCTCATCACCGGTGGTATACCGGCTAAGTACGGTGACGCTACCGGGGGTATCATCACGATCACCACAAGAGGACCTTCAAAGATTGTTAGCGGAGGACTTGAGTTAAATACTTCTGAGTTTCTCGACGGTTTCGGATACAAACTGGCAAACTTTAATATTAGTGGACCACTTTATACAAAGTTTAAGAACACAGATTCTTCCATTACTAAAATCGGGTACTTTTTTTCCGGTGAATACCTAGGAAACCGTGATGGTGACCCATCAGCAGTAGGTGTTTGGCGCGTTAAGGAAGATGTGTTGACTTCACTACGTAATAACCCGCTTGTTCCTAATCCGGTTGGTGTCGGATACTCAAACCGAGCATCCTTTGTACGTGAATCAGATTTACAAAATGTTAAAGCAGGATTGAATGTGGCAGACAATAGTTTCCGTTTTGCATCCAAGATTGATTTCCGTTTAAATGACTACATAAATATCACAGTGGGTGGTAACGCCGACATTCAGTTATCACGATTTGATTATGATGGATATAATTCAATGTTCAATTTTTACAATAATCCACGCCTTGATGAGCGAACATACCGTGGATTTGTTCGCTTTACACAACGATTTAAGAATACCAAATCCTCTGATGGCAAATCGGCATCCGTATTCCAGAATGCATTTTACAATATTCAGGTTGATTACACGCATTTCGTTCAGAAAATTGATAACGACATCCTGACCAGACCATTTGACTACAGTTATTATGGTCGTTTTAAAACACACAAAGCGCCTATATACAGTTATACTACTGATAGTATCCAGACGCCTGAGGGATTTCGTCCAATTACCGCACATTACCTCACCGGTTTTGCTGACACCTTGGTTACCTTTCAACCATCTGAAATCAACCCCGATTTAGCAAATTACGTTATCGACTACTATACATTATCGGGCAGTTCGCCTGTTGACGGTGTATATGGTTTTAATGGCAACTCCTCTCTATATCGTAGTTTAAATACCATACTTAATAATGGTGGATTATTTAATGGTTTTTCTCCAAGCGACATTTACTCACTGTATCGCTCAACCGGATTTACACAGGGTGAAATTCGTAAACTGACGAATGATCAGTATCGTGTTGCCTTCCAGGGTTCCGTAGATATCGTCCGTCCGTCCTCCATCGGTGGTGAAAAAAATCGTCATGCACTTGAGTTTGGATTTGAATACGAACAACGCGATGATCGCGGGTACCGTGTTTTTCCAACAGGCGGTATTGGTATATGGGGGTTAGCGCGTCAGTTAACAAACAGTCATTTGGTACTGGATTTAAACAACCCGCTGATGGTTTATTCAGATGACGGCGTGTTTCAGGATACCGTGAACTACTCCTACATTGACGGTGGAGGGCAATCATTTTTTGACTATAACCTTCGTAATAAACTTGGTTCCACACAATCTGAGTTACTTGACATAAACGACATGGATCCATCGACCTTTAGTATCGACATGTTTAGTCCTGATGAGTTATTCAATAATGGTAACAATTATATTCAATACTGGGGCTACGACTGGCGCGGTAACCGATTAAAATCACAACCGGCTTTCTTTGATTATTTTACCAAAAAAGAAACTGTAAATGGTCGTGAAATCTTCACTAGGCCAATTGGAGCATTCCGCCCCATATACACAGCCGCTTACATTCAGGATCGTTTCAATTTTAAAGATTTAGTATTCAATATTGGTCTTCGTATTGATCGTTACGATGCCAATCAAAAAGTATTACGCGATGAGTACTCCCTATTCCCGATTCGTTCTGTAGGTGATGTTACCGAAATTAACGGCAATGAGATTATACATCCGGATAACATCGATGATGATTATGTGGTATATGTGAATAATGCTGAAAATCCAACAGCCATTTTAGGGTATAGAAAAAATGACAGATGGTTTGATGCAAACGGAGCAGAGATTGCCGATCCAAAACTGATTGCACAAAATTCAGCAACCGGTAGAATTGAGCCCTATTTAGCAGCAGGTTATACCCGTAAATCACCCATATCAGAAGAAGGTTTCAAAGATTACGAACCGCAGGTAAATCTGTTGCCACGTATTGCCTTCTCATTCCCGATTTCTGACGAAGCATTGTTTTTTGCACACTATGATGTATTGGTTCAGCGTCCTACAAACAATCGTATCTCGCCATTTACATTCGACTACTTCCAGCAGATCGCTGTAAATGCCCGATTTGCCAATCCAAACCTTTTGCCTGAAAAAACGATCGACTATCAGGTTGGTTTCCAGCAGGCACTCAGCAAAACAACGGCCCTTACGATTGCATTAACCTACAAAGAGTTAAAAAACATGGTGCAGGCACGTAACATTGTTTATGCATTGCCGATTGATTACAAAACATACGGAAACATTGACTTTGGTACCGTAAAATCGTTGCAGGTTACGTACGAAATGCGTCGTACCAGAAACATTCGTATGGATCTTAACTATACACTGCAGTTTGCTGAAGGTACCGGTTCTAACAGTACCTCTGCAGTGAACTTAATTAACTCAGGTCAACCGAACCTTCGCGCGATTATACCGTTCAGCTATGATCAGCGCCACACCATCAATGCCACAGTCGACTATCGATTCGCTGAAGGTAAAGATTACAATGGACCGGTAACAAAAAATGGTAAACAGATTCTAAAAAATACCGGATTAAACGCAATATTCCGTGTGGGTTCCGGAACGCCATATACCCGCCAGCAGAATCCAACTCCTGAAGCTCTTTTTGGTGTTGCTACTCAATCAACGCTTAAAGGTAATCTTAATGGTTCCAGATTGCCTTATACATTTAAGGTTGATCTACGTTTGGATCGCGATATTGTGCTTTCCACAAAAGATGATAAGAAGAAAGCATACATTAATGCTTTCGTACTTGTACAAAATGCCTTAAACACTATGAACGTGGTATCGGTTTATAGCTATACCGGTTCACCAACTGATGATGGTTACATCAATTCAGCTTTTGGTCAACAGTCGCTACAGGGCAAACTTGATGAACAGTCCTATCAGGATCTGTATCGAGTTAAATTACTTAATCCAGGAAATTTTACCCGCCCACGTCGCATCTGGGCTGGTGTCATTTTAAACTTCTAATACATGCTAAACAGAACAGTTATGAAAAAAAATTGGCTCGCTCTTATCGTAATGGCCGCTTGTTCTTTGCAGGCTAATGCTAATGAATTACACGGCTTACCTCACCGTAAAGATCTGGGTAACCGTATTAGTGCGGGTGATTGCTCTCCGGCTACATCCTCTATTGATCTGAACATCAATAACGTCCGCACAAAAATTCAAAATGGCGGTGATATGTGGTGGGATTTGGTTAACAACGCCAAGTACGAAGTGCCAAAAGTGGAAACCGGTCAAACACCGGCCAACTCGCTCTTTGCCGGAGCCATATGGATTGGAGGTATTGATCAAAACAATCAGCTCAAGGTAGCGTGTCAAACCTATCGTCAAACCGGTAACGATTTCTTCCCAGGGCCATTAGATGGTGCCGGTGGAACAACATCCTCAGATATTTGCAGTGAATTTGACCGCCATTGGCAGGTGCTTGGTGCTGAAATAGATGAAGTGATCAACCTATGGGAAGATAATGGTGGTAACCCCCTCTCTGCCGATGCCATACCGGAGAATATCCTAAACTGGCCTGCTCGAAATAATCCATACAACACACTCGTTGGAAGTAGAAACATGGCGCCGTTTTTTGATCGCGATGAAGATGGAAGTTACGACCCAACTTTGGGAGATTATCCTATTATTGGTCAAAGCCAATCTAATGTATATGCCGATCAGATGATTTGGTGGGTTTATAATGATAATGGTAATATCCATTCTGAAACCGGTGGTGAAGCGATTGGAATGGAAGTTCAGGCACTTGCATTTGCATTTAAAACATCAGATGAGGTTAACGATATGACGTTCTATAAGTATCGTTTGCTTAATAAGTCATTAACCACTATCAATAATTGTTTTATGGGTCAATGGGTTGATCCGGATTTAGGATGTTACACGGATGACTATATCGGTTGCGATACCGTTCTTGGACTTGGTGTGGTGTATAACTCCGATCCTATTGATGAACCTTGCGGTGCAGGTGGTTTCTATAGTAATCAGCCACCACTTGTTGGTATTGACTATTTCCAGGGACCGCTCGATGAAAATGGCAATGAGCTCGGAATGTCTTACTTTCTCTATTACAACAATGACTTTACGGTAACCGGTAATCCTGAAAAAACATCCGATTTCTATGGGTATCTCTCCGGTAAGTGGAAAGACGGTTCGCCTTTTACTGCTGGCGGCAATGCCTATGGTGGAGCAACACCAACAAAATATGTATTCCCCAGTGAGCCAAACTCTAACGATGGATGGTCAGAATGCTCTGAGCAGAATACTGCAGCGGATAGAAGGATTGTTCAAAGTTCCGGACCGTTCACATTATTACCCGGAGCAACCAACGACATCGTTGTCGGAATCGTATGGGTTCGTCCACCGGTAGGTACTTATGCACCTTGTCCTAATTTTGATTTATTATTAAAAGCTGATAACAAGGCGCAGGCTCTCTTTGAATCAAACTTCAAAATTTTGGATGGTCCTGCTCAACCTGATGTAAAGATCGTAGAATTGGATCGCAAACTGGTATTGGCTATCGAGGGCTACACAACCACAGAAGCCTACTCACAGGCTGATCCGGTTTTAAAGAAACTTGGCATCAAAGATTCTTTGTACAAATTCGAAGGCTATCAGATTTATCAGTTGAAGACTTCGTCTGTATCACTTCAGGAATTAACAGATGGATCTAAAGCCCAACTAATTTACCAGTGCGACATCAAAAATGGAGTTGGTAAGCTTGTAAACTATGTTTACGATGCGGCCATTGGTGATGACGTGCCTGTTATTAAGGTGGACGGTGCCGATGCCGGAATTCGTCATTCTTTTGAAATTACAGCTAATGCTTTTGCTACCGGCGACAAGCAGTTAATCAATCATCAAACTTATTACTTCGCTGTTGTACCTTATGGCTACAATGGTTATGTGAACATTGATACAACCGGAATCTTATTTGACGAAAATCAGGACACCGTCTATCAGACTATTACCACAAATCAAAAATTGCCATTCCTCTCCAGCAGGTCAGTTACAATTTTAAAAGGAATACCTCACATTACTACACCCGAGTTTGCCGGAATGATACTTAATGCAACCTTCGGTGATGGTCCGGAGATAATCCGACAGGAAGGAAAAGGTAATGGTGGTTTGTTTGTCGATCTAACACAAGAAAGTGTCAACACGATCCTACAGAATGGATTTATGGCTAATCCAAAATATGTTAAGTCAAAAGGTCCTGTTTCCGTTACGGTTTACGATCCTAAATCGGTTCCAAGTGCTGATTTTGAACTGATGATAAAAGGTGGAACGGTTGGTAGCGGTGATGTGATGTCGGACACTTCAGTTTGGACTTTACAAATGATGGATGGTGAAACCGTTGTTTCCGAGAAGAGTATTGAGGTTGGAAACGAACAACTTATTCCCGATTGGGGTTTGTCAGTATACATAAGCCAGGTAAGTGAGCCTCAATTGAACAGTGAGGAGAATTATGTTATTGGATGGGAGTTTGAAGTAGAAGATAACAGTAAATCTTGGTTAATTGGAGTGCCTGATGTCGATGGCAGTCCATTCTTCAACTGGATTCTTTCAGGTAATTATAGCCATAGTGGAACTGTAGAATTCAACCTTACTAGCGATTACAGCACAACTCCTGTTGGAGGCGAAACCGAGTTTGAAGACCCGACTCAGCAATTTGAAAATATCGGCAATCGAACTATTGCTCCTTACCGTCTCTGCTCACAGAATATTTATTACGGACCGATATTGAATAATGCGGCGGCCCGTTCTCAAAATTCATTAAAAGATCTGCCCAGCATTGATTTAGTGTTTACACCGGATAAATCAAAATGGTCTCGTTGCGTGGTTATTGAAACGTGCCCAGAGATTGCCTTATCTGAAGGCGGTGTTCCTAAGATGGCTGTAAGACGTGGTCGCTCTGTAGATCAGAATGGTGTTCAATCATCTGATCCTACTGATCTTGGCATGGGATGGTTCCCCGGTTACGCCATAGATCCTGAAACCGGTACCAGACTGAATATTATGTTTGGTGAAGATTCATGGCAGATTGACCAGAATGGTCGTGATATGATCTGGAACCCAACCACAGAATTTTTCTCAAACAACGGAGAGATCTCATTTGGTGGTCGACATTGGATATATGTGTTAAAAACTCAATACGATGAATGTGCCTATGTAAGACAACAGTTAACCTTGCCAACCACTGCTACTTCTGTACCTATTTCTGCAGGATTAAATGTATACAAAACGGTCGGTTGGGTTACTCAGCCTATCCTCGAGTCGGGTAAAAAATTATTACCGATTAGTCAAGGGCTCATACCAACAGAAACTACCTTTAAGGTGCGCATCAGTCGTCCTTATGAGCGTTTCCAGGCGGGAGATGTCATTAATGAAACAAAACCAAGATATACGTTTAACACAGCAAATATTGCCGCGGTGAAGAATGATCTGGAAACGGCGAAGTCAGCTTTAGATACCATAAAAGTGATACCGAATCCATACTACGCCTATTCCGGATACGAACGAAATCAGGTAGACAACAGAATCAAGATCGCCAATCTTCCTAAGAAATGCATCGTTACTATTTATTCACTTGATGGCACCTTAATACGCAGGTATGATCGCGACGATGATTCAAGTACATCTCTGGAATGGGATCTTAAAAATATAGCAGGCGTGCCTATTGCCAGCGGACTATATTTAATTCATGTTAATGCTGAAGGTATAGGCGAAAAAACACTTAAATGGTTTGGTATAACACGTCCTATTGATCTTGACTCATTCTAAAACGCTCAACTTACCCTATACAATGAAAAGAATTTTAGTACTTATTATAGCACTCTCTAATCTGAGTGTAGTCATAGCCGGAAATAAAGACCGTGCAGGTCAGGCCGGAGCATATGAACTTTTAATCAACCCCTGGGGAAGAAGTAGTGGTTGGAACGGATTGAATACATCAACCGTTCGCGGCTTTGAATCACTCAACCAAAATGTTGCGGGACTTGCATTCACTAAAAAAACTGAAATTGGTTTTGCGCATACCAATTATCTGACCGGCACCGGAATCAACATAAACGCACTTGGCCTTGCTCAGAGCGTTGGTAAATCGGGTGGTGTTATTGGTGTAAGTGTAGTGGCTATGACCTTTGGAGAAATTCAGGTAACAACAACGCAAAATCCTGAAGGTGGTGTTGGTTTTTATCGCCCTCAATTCTTAAATATTGCTCTTGCTTACTCTAAAATATTTTCCAAGAGTATTTACGGAGGTTTTGTGGTGCGTGGAATTTCTGAATCTGTTTCAGACATTTCGGCCACAGGGCTCGCTTTGGATGCAGGTATCCAGTATCAAACGGGAACAAAAAAAGATCCGGAAAAAATTAAGTTCGGTATTGCTCTTCGCAATATTGGAACGCCGATGCGTTTCAGAGGGGATGCCCTATCGTTCAAAGGTACTGCTCCCGAAGGGACATACCCACTTACTATCGAAAAACGCTCACAACAATTTGAGTTGCCATCAATGCTAAATATCGGTTTATCCTACGATTTCAAATTTGGCGGAGCGGATGCGACAAAACGCAATCAGCGTTTAACTCTTGTTGGTCATTTTACTTCTAATTCATTCTACCGTGATCAGATTGGTGCCGGAGCAGAATATGCTTTCAAAGAACAATTTATGATTCGTGGCGGATATAATTATCAGCAGGGTTTATTGAATAGTAATGAAAGAAGCACGGCATTTACCGGATTAAGCGGTGGTATCACCATTGACCTGCCAACCAAAAAAGGCGGGCCTAATGTGGCTTTTGATTATTCTTACCGTACCAGCAATCCTTGGGGTGGTACACACACTGTTGGTGTTCGCATCAACCTCTAAAAAAATAAATACACAAATAATATAAACGCTTTCGCAAGAGAGCGTTTTTATTTTATTTCAAACATTAAACACGTTTTTACTTAACATGGCTGATATTCAATACTTCACTCCGGAAGGATTAGAGAAGCTCAAATCGGAGCTAAATGAACTAAAAACTAAAGGTCGATCTGATGTCGCCAAAGCAATTGCTGAGGCTCGTGAAAAGGGTGATCTTTCAGAGAATGCAGAATATGATGCTGCCAAAGACGCACAAGGCATGCTGGAGATGAAAATAGCACAACTCGAATCGACACTATCCAAAGCACGCATTATTGATAAGTCTAAGATGGATGTTAACAAGATTATGATCCTGTCCTCAGTTAAAGTCAAAAATTTAAATACCAAGCAACTCGCAAAATTTCTTTTGGTATCTGAAAATGAGGCCGATATCAAATCCGGTAAAATTTCGGTGAGTTCCCCTATTGGTAAGGGGCTTTTGGGTAAAATGGTTGGTGAAATTGCCGAAATCAGTGTCCCTGCCGGCATCATTAAATTCGAAATTATTGAAATTTCGGTTGGTTTAGAGTAAACATCACATAAACCTCGTAAAAAAAAGCCGTTAAATAATTGCTTAGGGCAAACCATTATTTTATTTTTGTGTTTTAGAATTTGTCTAAATAAGGTAAACGAAAACAAAATAATGTCAGAAGATCAAGGTGATATATTAAGTGAGTTAACGCAGAGCGACTACAAATATGGTTTCGTTTCCGAAATCGAACAGGAATTTGCGCCCAAAGGACTCAATGAGGACATCGTTCGTTTTATATCGGCGAAAAAGAAAGAACCCGAATTTTTGTTGGAATGGCGATTAAAAGCATTTCGGCAATGGCAAAAAATGGTAGAACCAACCTGGCCTAATGTTTCTTATCCCGCTATTGATTATCAGAATTATTACTACTACGCCGCTCCCAAACCCAAGAAACAGCTAAAGAGTCTGGATGAATTGGATCCTGAAATTAAAAAGACTTTTGATAAACTGGGGATATCTCTCGAAGAGCAACTCCTGCTCGCAGGCGTAGCCGTTGATGCAGTCATTGACAGTGTTAGTGTTAAAACAACATTCAAGGATAAACTCAAAGAACTGGGCATTATTTTTTGCTCATTTACTGAGGCCGTTCAAGATCATCCGGACTTAATTAAAAAATACTTAGGTACTGTAGTACCGGCAACAGACAATTACTTCGCGGCCTTAAATTCAGCAGTCTTTAGTGATGGCTCTTTTGTATACATACCCAAAGGGGTGCGTTGCCCAATGGAATTGTCAACCTACTTCAGAATTAATGCGGCTAACACGGGTCAGTTCGAACGTACCCTAATTATTGCCGATGAGGGTAGCTATGTTTCCTATCTGGAAGGATGTACGGCACCCATGCGTGATGAAAACCAACTTCACGCCGCCGTAGTCGAACTGGTTGCACACGAAAATGCCGAGATAAAATATTCTACCGTTCAAAACTGGTACCCCGGCGACAAAGAAGGTAAAGGAGGTATATACAATTTTGTTACGAAGCGCGGCATTTGTGCCGGTGACCGATCGCGTATCTCGTGGACTCAGGTAGAAACCGGTTCGGCAATAACCTGGAAATACCCAAGTGTCATTCTTAAAGGGGATTACGCCGTAGGTGAGTTTTATTCAGTTGCTGTTACCAATAACTACCAGCAGGCTGATACCGGAACTAAAATGATTCATTTAGGCAAGCATACTAAAAGCCGTATCGTATCTAAGGGTATCAGTGCAGGAAAAAGTCATAATAGCTATCGTGGTTTGGTGCGTATTGGAAAAAATGCAGAAAGTGCTCATAACTTTTCACAATGCGACTCCTTACTTATGACCGATGAGTGTGGTGCACACACTTTCCCTTATCTTGAAGTACAAAATCCAACTGCCCGCGTTGAACACGAGGCTACTACAAGCAAAATAGGGGAGGACATACTTTTTTATTGTAACCAACGCGGAATCAGTAACGAGGAAGCAGTGAATCTTATAGTTAACGGATATTGCAAAGAAGTTTTTAATCAACTCCCTATGGAGTTTGCTGTTGAAGCGCAAAAACTGCTTGCCATTAGTTTAGAAGGTTCAGTAGGATAAATTAAACATAACAATGAATATACTTGAGATAAAAAACCTTCACGCAAAAGTAGAAGGAAAAGAAATACTAAAGGGATTATCACTAACGGTTAAGGCCGGCGAAGTCCACGCCATTATGGGCCCTAACGGATCCGGTAAGAGCACATTGGCTTCCATTCTTGCCGGACGCAGCGACTATGAAATTACCGATGGATCGGTTTTGTATAAGGGATCAGACCTTCTGGCGCTTGCCCCCGAAGAACGAGCTCAGCAAGGAGTTTTTCTTGCATTTCAATACCCTGTAGAGATACCGGGCATCAGCACCACAAATTTTCTAAAAACTGCCGTTAACGAAATACGAAAGGCAAAAGGCCTTGAGCCCATGGAGGCTAAAAACTTTTTATCGATGATGAAGGAGAAGATGAAGATTGTGGAGATGGATTCCAAGCTTACTTCACGTTCTCTTAACGAAGGTTTTTCCGGGGGAGAGAAAAAAAGAAATGAAATTTTTCAGATGGCCATGCTTGAACCCAGCCTGGCGATTCTGGACGAAACTGACTCGGGACTCGATATTGATGCGCTTCGCATTGTTGCAAATGGTGTTAATCAATTGAAAAATGCTGACAATGCTTTCATTGTGATCACACACTATCAGCGACTCCTCGACTATATTGTTCCGGACTATGTGCATGTATTGAGTAATGGCCGCATCGTAAAATCAGGCACTAAAGCGTTGGCGCTCGAACTCGAGGCTAAAGGTTATGATTGGATAAAGGATTTAGAAACGGCCTAAGAGATGAGCATCATAACAGGCAGCACGCAACAACTTTTCATCGAGCAAATGAACCTATTGTTCCATGAAATCAAGTTAAACAAAGATCAGCTTCCATATATCAGTGAAGAAGCGTTTGAGCGTTTTTGTCAATCCGGTTTTCCAACTGTCCGCAATGAAGAGTGGAAATACACGAATACTGAACCCTTTCTTAAACGCAGTTACAGCATTCCTGACCGTGACAATGTGCAATTGAACAATGATGATCTCAGTGGCTTATTAACGACATTTCAATGTCACAGGGTGGTTTTTCTGAATGGATATTTTCAGAGTCAGCTTTCGGTTATACTTGAAGATGATTCCAGTGTAGAAATTACAGCCATCAAGGACTGCCTGTCTTTGTATACCGATATGATTAAAACGGCAGATGAGATATTGCCAAAAGACGGTTGGAAATACCTGAACGATGCATTCATCCTGGATGGTACATGTATAAGGATTAAAAAAAATAACGTAGCAAAATATCCGGTACACATCATACATCTTACCGATCAAAATGAGCAGGCGCTGTTTATTCAGAATAAAAATCTGATTATCGTTGAGCAAGGTGCACAGGCAACGTGTATTGAATCATTTTACTCCACGGCTCTTAAACCCGTCTTGTCCAACCATATTTTGCACCTCAATATTGCAGATGACGGGCACTTAACGTGGTTCAAACTTCAACAACTCCAAGATCGTGCCGATGGCCAACAGACTCTTATCAACTACACATCGGCTTCTTTGCACAAACAATCAAGATTAAACATATATACGCTGGCATTAAACGGAAGTCTTATTCGCAATAATCTTCATATAAAACTCTGTGGAGCAAATAGTGAAGCCCGATTAAACGGATTCTATGCACCCAGCGATAAACAACTTATCGATAATCATACTCTTGTAGATCATGCCGTACCTAACTGTTACAGCAATGAACTTTACAAAGGCATTATTAACGACAATGCCAAAGCAGTTTTTAATGGTAAAATACTGGTTCGAAAAGATGCTCAAAAAACCAATGCCTTTCAGTCTAATAAAAATATTCTACTATCGGACAACGCCATAGTATATACCAAACCACAACTGGAAATTTTTGCAGATGATGTTAAATGTAGCCACGGGGCCACTTCCGGTCAGCTCGACGATGAATCCTTATTTTATCTGCAGGCCAGAGGTATATCCAAACGTGAAGCATATAAAATGCTGATGCTGGCATTTGCTGAAGATATTACTGCTGATATACAGTCTGATGAATTAAGGAACTGGCTGAACCGCTGTATTGAAGAAAAGATTCAATGATGCCTGATACGCCAACCAAGCCATTACGGGCATTCACTGCAATTGAATCCGAACAGATTCGCTCCTTATTCCCCATACTTGGTCGTCAGATTTACGGAAAGCAACTCGTCTATTTTGATAATGGAGCTACAACACAGAAGCCTCAACGTGTTCTTGATTCAATTCAAAACTATTATACAACATACAATAGTAATGTGCATCGCGGCGTTCATTTCCTGAGTCAACAGGCAACCGATGTTATGGAGGATGCCCGAAAAACGATACAGGAGTTTATCAATGCCAAACAAGCGGAGGAGATTATTTTCACATCCGGTGCAACAGAAAGTATCAATCTTCTTGCATCATCTTTTTCTCAGCTATTAGCCAAAGGTGATGAAATATTAATCAGCGCTATGGAGCATCATGCTAACATCGTGCCCTGGCAGATGATTTGTGAACGTTACGGCTATCATTTACGTGTAATACCCATTTTGGACAATGGGGACTTAGATCTTATCGCATTCGATAAGCTGATAACACCAAAGACCAAACTTCTTAGTGTGGTTCAAGTTTCCAATACTTTGGGTACGATAAACCCGATTAAACAGCTTATAGATAAAGCACATCAAAACAATACAGCCGTTATCATTGACGGTTCTCAGGCCGTGCAACATCTAAAAATTGACGTACAGGAACTCGATTGCGATTTTTATGTTTTTTCTGGTCATAAATTGTATGGCCCTACCGGTACGGGCGTTCTTTATGGTAAGAAAAACAGGCTTGAACAATTACCTCCCTACAAGGGCGGGGGAGATATGATAAAAGAGGTCAGCTTCGAAAAAACGACATATAATGATTTGCCATTCAAATTTGAAGCCGGCACACCTAATATCGAGGGTATTATCGGTTTGGCTGAGGCGATTCATTTTATAAACCATACAGGTATAGCGTCAATAGCAAATCACGAAGCAGATCTGCTGAATTATTTTACGGATAAACTCAGGGCTATTCCCGGGATTCGCATCTTTGGCGAATCATCAAACAAAATTGCTGTGATCTCTTTTCTGTTAAGAGATATACATCCCTACGACATTGGCGTGCTACTGGATAAAATGGGCATAGCAGTTCGTACCGGTCATCATTGTACACAACCTATTATGCAACGATATCAGATACCGGGCACGGTTCGTGCATCGCTTGCGGTATATAATACCAGAGCCGAGATTGATGTTTTTATTGATGCATTACATCGAATAAATAAAATGTTCTGATCATGAGTATTGCAGAGAAAGAAAAAGAGGTAATAGAAGAGTTTGAATTATTTAACGACTGGATGGATAAGTACGAACATATTATCGAACAGTCCAGGCAACTGCCTCTGATTGATGAATTGCAGAAAACGGATGAATACCTCGTTAGAGGATGTCAATCTAAAGTTTGGCTAAATGCCACCTTTAAGGATGGTTGTGTTTATTTTACTGCTGATAGTGACGCAGTGATAACCAAAGGCATCATTGCATTATTAGTTCGCGTGTTGTCCGGCGAAAAACCGGAAGTCATCATCGAGAGCCAGCTCTCTTTTATTGATCGTATTGGCCTCAAAGAACATCTCACGCCAAACAGAGCCAATGGGCTTGCATCTATGGTTAAGCTGATGAAAACATTTGCATTGGGTTTTAAATTAAAACAACAGGCATAATGATGGATATACCTGCACAATTAAACGAGACGCACGATTTTGTTCCCATTACCCGTGAAAAGGTCATTGAGGTAATTAAAACGATTTATGATCCCGAAATTCCGGTAGACATTTGGGAATTAGGCCTCATTTATGAGCTTAGTATTTATGGCTTAAATAATATTTATGTAAGGATGACCTTAACTTCACCTTCCTGTCCCGCCGCTGAAACGATTCCTGCCGAGGTTGAACAAAAAGTTAAAGCTATTAAGGGAGCAAACGAGGTCAAAGTTGAAATTGTATGGGATCCTCCATATGATCAAAGTATGATGAGCGAAGAGGCGCGACTGGATCTAGGATTCATGTAATCCTACCTAATTTACCTTTAAGTATAAAACAATTTCTAACTGATGATTTATATGCTTCGGGTGGGTGTTCGCGTTGGCGTTGGTGAGGTATTATTCGGTTTCTTTTTTTTGTTCTTGTCAAATCGTTCCGTGCCAAATGACATATAAAATAATTGTGTGTTGAGAGGATAACCACTAATCGTAGTTTTAGCAGTATTATGCATGGTGTAACCGCATGTATTTACCGTTCCGGTTTGATTGGCACACTCCTTAAGGAAATTATTCAAATAATATTTAAATCGTATGTACAAACTATTACCAAACTGAAACTGAGCAAAAACAGAGGGGTTAAATAATTCCACATTGTCGGATAACCACTCATTTGATTTGTATATTTTTTCATCAAAGACGAATTCTTTTACCTTATAGTTTAGAAAAAATTCAGCCTCTGCACCAAGGGTTACATTAACTTTTTTATTTAAATCACCGAAGCGAATAGCTAAGGGCACTCCGGTACTGTACACGCGCTGTTTAAGTTTTATGCTATCCAACTTGTTAATCAGGCCAACATTACGCAGATTGAGTCCGCTGACCAATGCAAAGTGATTTGTAATTTTTTGTTCGACCACTACACCGGTATTAAACCACATCGAGAAACGGGGCACCGGGTTTACTGAAGGCCCCATATTGGTTGTGGTTCTCGCAAGGGAAATGATGTATTCTGAGGAATTTCCGAGGCGTAATTTCTTTTGTGCAGAAAGCGATTGTACCGAGCAAAGCACAAGAAGCAGAAGGATTAGCTTTTTCAATGGATTGATTTTAAGCTAAAATAACGATGTAATTATAGATAAGTTGTACGATTTGTTCATTTATATTACTGCTTATGTATTTAAATCGCTGACAGAGGAAAAAGATAAAGCGGAAGAGTGGATGATAGATTACAACAACCTTCTTATACCATATGCCCTTTTACCAGAAATTTTTATGTTCGTGAAGTCAACTAATAACTGACCGAATAATGGGTAAGCTTACAGAATAATATCATTATTTACTTTGTCTCATCAAATGAAAACAGAACTATGAAAAAATTCATTCTATTTTCGATAATCTTTTGGACAATTACATTATGTGTAATTTCATTTATCAAATCAGGTGAGAAGAAAGGAATCCATTACTATCACTCAAAAAGATTTGATTCATCCATTTCTTTATTTGAAGATTTATTGAAACAAAAGTCAACGGATGGCATTTTTGAATGGTGTTGTGATTGTATACAATTTTATGCGCATAAAATGGGATTCACTTATGAAGAACTCAACATAGTGATATTTGTAATTTTTCAACCCGCAATGATAATGTACCTTTTTTGTTATATCCTACACCTTCGTCTTTCCTTCAAAATAAGATTGCTAAATCTTACCACAGGGTCGTAATGTGAAAGATTTCTTGATGCAAGCTCACCATTTGATGTATCATCAGTGATTGTTAAATTAATTGCTAGTCTTTTTTCAGGAATTGTTTCTGGATGATCCACCCACCCTTTTGTCCTCGCAGTTTCGTAATACGTTAAATTGTATTTATCACTTAATTCTTGTATACTAAGGTGTCGGCTTCCCTATTTCTAGTACCACAGTAAAATATGGGCTTCCAGCAATCTCACTAACAAAATAAAGTTTAAAAAAATCATTTTTCCTGAAGGTATTGACTATGACTTACAAAATCATACTTATCGAACTCAAAAAGTTAATGCGCTAATCCTTCAAATCGATGAACTGTCAAGAGTTTCAGGCAAAAAAATATATCGGAATTACTAAAAAATTTTCGGAATTTCGATGTAGTGACTCCGGAGGGAATCGAACCCCCACCAAGAGAACCGGAATCTCTCGTTCTATCCATTAAACTACGGAGCCAAAAAATGAAATAGTTTGTAGCCTCGACAGGAATCGAACCTGTATTTGGAGTTTAGGAAACTCTCGTTCTATCCATTGAACTACGAGGCCGCGGTGCAAATATATACTCGAGGCAACGATTCCGTATGTTCTCAAACGAGATTAACTTCGGGCTCAATCAGTATTCCGAATTTTTCTTTAACGGATTGCTGTATGTCCAAGGCCAACCGGTATATCTCCGGACCTGTTGCGTTACCATAATTTACCAGTACAAGAGCCTGTGATTTATGTGATCCGGTATTGCCAACTACTTTACCCTTCCAACCGCATTGTTCAATAAGCCAACCGGCAGGAATTTTTACATCGCCTTGTTGCTGAGGATAATTAGGCATTAAGGGATACACTGTAATTAATTGATCAAATTGGTGCTTGCTGATTACAGGATTCTTAAAAAAAGACCCGGCATTACCCAATACTGCAGGATCCGGTAATTTAGATGATCGTATAGAAATTACGGCGTCACTCACAGCCTTGATGCTCAGTTCTTGTATCATCATCTGTTCCAGTGTGTTCCTGATATCACCGTAGTTTACATGAAATACCGGTGTTTTATTTAATCTAAAAGTAACGTCGAGTATGATATACTGATTTCTGAATTTATTTTTAAATACACTCTCTCGGTATCCAAAGGCGCAATCGTTTAGCTGAAAGTGATGAATTGCTTTTTCCGTTATGTGATAGGCGCTTAAAGATTCGAATACATCTTTAATCTCAACACCATAGGCGCCAATATTCTGCATGGGTGCCGCACCAACCTGACCGGGGATAAGCGATAAATTTTCAAGCCCCGATAGATTATGTGCAATACACCATAAAACAAACTGATGCCAAACCACACCCGCAGACGCTTTAACATAAACATTATCATCGATCTCTTTGATGATTTCGATACCCGGTATGGAATTTTTAATGATGATCCCATCATAATTTTTTGTGAATAAAATATTACTGCCTCCGCCAAGGATGAGTTTGTCTGTATCTTCAAATCCGGGATGAGAAAGTATTTCGGCAATGTCATCAACAGACTTTACTTCAGTATAATGCCTGCACGTAACATCAATATGAAATGTGTTTAATGATTTAAGTGAATAATCATCGTAGATTATCATATTACAAAATAATGCAGTTGCCGGCAATCGTTAATGAATAGTTACACACGCTCCCATCTGTTGCTGTGCTATGAAACAACCGATCCATTAGATACTGTTTCGGAAGGTTGTATGAATCGTAAGGTGCCATTGCTGTCTTCAGCCATAAGAATCATGCCTTTTGACTCGATTCCCTTTATTTTTCGCGGGGCAAGATTACATACCACACATACCTGCTGACCAATTATTTGTTCGGGTGCGTAGTATGTTGCTATACCTGAAACTATGGTTCTGGATTCGTTGCCCATATTAACCTGCAACTGCAATAATTTATCTGCATTTTTAACTTTGACTGCTGTTTCAATGGTGCCTGTTCTAAGATCCAACTTAACGAAGTCTTCGTAGTTAATCGCTGCTTTATCGGGCTTCTCGGTCGATGAAGTTTCCGGGGTCATCTGTTGCTTTCTTTGATGTAGTTTATCAAGTTGTTTTTGAATTTCGTCATCTTCAATTTTCGTAAAGAGTATTTCGGGCTGATTGATTTGTTGTCCTTGTTTAATCAGGTTGTAATTACCGACATCTGACCAACGAAACGAATCCGGGAGATTTAACATTTTTTGAATTCTTGCCGAGGTGTCGGGTAAGAATGGTTCTAATAAAATCGAACTGTTGGCAATAAGTTGCAAAGTAAAATTCAATATATGTCCGGTGGTTTCCGGATCAGTATTCATCTTCTTCCAGGGCTCCGTGTCGGTTAGATATTTATTCCCCAGACGAACCAGTGTCATAGCCTCATTCAGAGATTCTCTTATTCTGAATCGAGCCATGCTATCTTCAATACTTTTCTTTATAGCTAAAGTATGTTGAATAAGTTCTTGTTCTGCCTCTGTTAATTTATCTTGATTACAAGGAGGAACAGAACCCTGAAAATATTTATGGGTTAAAACAAATGCTCTGTTTACCAGGTTGCCAAGAATAGAAGCGAGTTCATTATTATTTCTTGCCTGAAAATCTTTCCAGGTGAAATCGTTATCCTTAGATTCCGGGGCAGTTGATGTAAGCACATATCGCAAAACATCCTGTCTGTCTGGCATATCATCAAGATATTCGTGCAACCATACTGCCCACCCACGGGAGGTTGATAGTTTATCGCCTTCAAGATTTAAAAATTCGTTTGCCGGAACATTTTCTGGCAATATATAGTCGCCGTGTGCTTTCAATAGTGTTGGGAAAATGATGCAGTGAAATACAATGTTATCCTTTCCGATAAATTGAATTAATGCCGTGTCATTATCTTTCCAATAAGACTCCCAATTGCCTTTATCCGGGTTTGCCTGAAAGTATTCTTTAGTTGCTGAGATGTAACCTATGGGCGCATCAAACCAAACATATAATACCTTGCCTTCACTATCCGGGAGCGGAACTTTAACGCCCCAGTCTAAATCACGGGTCATCGCCCGGGCTTGTAATCCATTATCGAGCCACGACTTGCACTGCCCGATAACATTGGGCTTCCAGTCATTCTTATGTTCCTGCAAAATCCATTCCTTGAGCCATTCTTCAAATAAATGCAGCGGCAGATACCAGTGCTTGGTTTCTTTGAGAATAGGCGTTTGCCCACTAATCACAGAGATGGGGTGTTTTAAATCCAGGGGGTTTAATGAGGTTCCGCATTTTTCACACTGATCACCGTATGCTTTTTCAAAATTGCAATTTGGACAAGTGCCGGTGATATAACGGTCAGCAAGAAATATAGCCTCTTTCTCATCGTAGTATTGTTTAGAGACCTCCTCCGTGAATACATGATGATTATAAAGTTTGAGAAAGAACTCCTGTGCCGTTTGATGATGAATTTCATTTGAAGTTCTGGAATAGATATCGAACGAAATACCAAAGCGTTCAAAGGATTGTTTCATCAACAGATGATATTTATCCACGAATTGCTTGGGTGAGATGTGTTCTTTTCTTGCCCCAAGGGTAATGGGAACGCCATGTTCATCACTACCGCACACGAACAATACCTCTTTATCCTGAAGTCGCAGAAAGCGTGCATAGATATCGGCGGGTAGATAGGCGCCGGCCAGATGGCCTAAATGGATACCTCCGTTTGCGTAGGGTAATGCGGCAGTAATTAAATATCGTTTTTTATCTTTCATGAAGTCTAAATCTTATTGTGTAACCTTGCATCTCCAAATAAAAACTCTCGAGCTTCTTTTTTTCGGATTGAATGCACATCAATTACGTTTCAAATATACCAACCACACCACATAACTAATGATTCCCCCATCTCTAAAACCCGGCGATACCATAGCGTTAATTTCAACAGCCCGAAAAATAACCCCTGAGGAATGTCTTCCGGCAATCGATTTTTTTAAACAGGCAGGATTTAATGTAAAACTAGGTAAGACCATCGGGGCTCAGTATCACCAATTTGCAGGCGACGATGCCCTGCGAACGGATGACTTGCAAACACAACTAAATGACCCTAAAGTGCAGGCAATATTTTGTGCT
>BJGO01000008.1 GCA_014190535.1 Bacteroidota bacterium
AAAACTCATCCGGATTACTATTGCATTTGCTCCGTATCTGAAACTCGTAACTGCCGGATGCAGTCAGATTTTGCAGCGTGGCTGTATTTGCAGTTCCGCTGAGTACAATTGTGGTCCAAGGGCTCGTACCAACTTTACGATACCTCAGATTGTATTGTATGGCTCCGCTTAATAGCGTCCAGTTGATTTGTGCTGATGTTGTTGTTATGTTGGATACACTCACATTAGCCGGTGGCAAGCATTGTATGCCCTGACTGTTTAAAGTTGTGAAGGATGCAATAGGTGATAACTGTGCAAGTACAGAACCATTTTGAGAGCACTGTGTACGTATGCGCACCTGATAGGTGGTGTTTGGCAGTAAGCCATTCAGTGTAAGTCCGGTTGCGGGGGCCGAAACAAAGTACGTGATCTGCGAAGCGTTTGCGTTGTTTTTTAGGGTAACACGATATTTCGTTGCACAATCCGTACCGCTCCAGTTTACCTGAGCGCTGCCCGATGTAATATTCGTGACCTGTGGCTGTGAATTGACTTTGGGACATACGCTACCAGCAATATCGGTACTATTTGTTGCGGTGCATCCGATCTGGTCCGTAACCGTTACTGCATAAGTGCCGGCGATAAGTTGTTCGATGGTTTCGTTGGTACTGCCGTTACTCCATTGATAGTGATAAGGAAGCTGTCCGCCGGTAGCCAGGCCCTGTGCAATACCGTTGCTCAGGCCGCATGTGGTTTGTGTTACAGCAACTTCGGGTGTAGCCAGTTCGGCCGTGGTATATGTTGGACACGATATCGAAAGTTGATAAAACTCCGCGCTGTTCCAGATTTGTTTAATCTGCTGTACCGCTGTGCATCCGGCATTTTTGAGGTATATGTCGAGCCAGGGCTTCATCACATTAAAGGTTCTTGTGTGTTGTTCTGATCTACTGATAGAGGGGGGAGGACTACAGGTAAGTTCACCAAAAGAACAGGTGCTGCTGTTGTCGGCAAAATAGCAATGTGATGCTCCGGTAATGGTTACCAGCACCTTGCACGAGGAGATTAACGCATTGTAAATGGGTTGCTGGTGCACGGCTATTGGTGTAACGCAATCATTAGCTCCGGCAAATAATAAAACCGGAAAAGCAACACCTGCGGCCGCAGTGATCGCTGATGGATTGGTATTAGCCGCCGCAAAATTGACGATTGTTTTGATGTGGGTATTGCTCTCGCCCAGTTCAGCGGCCAGGACAGAGCATCCGCCACCCATAGAATGGCCGCCTATTGCGGCAGTGCCTGAAAATGACTGAAACAGTATAGACGAAGCCGTATTGTTTTCGGTTTCGGTCAGGTAATTAACCAGAAACAATAAGTCTCGCGCAAACTCCAGATGGTTGGGCGACAAACTTCCCTCCGTTTTAGGCAGCGCAATGATATATCCTTCATCTACCAATGCATTAACAATATTCATGTAGGCGTTCACATTCATTACAAAACCATGCCCCCAAACCAGCACCGGATAATTACCGCTTAATGCCGGAACATTATCGCCTGCAAGTGTTGCAGGATAATAAATATCGGTTTCAATATTTCGATTTCGTGATGGGTCGTTAATGGTTTTACTCAAGCGCCCTATGGCACCGAATGCCCCGCTGGACATGATTAACAAGAAAAAGATAAGCAGTTGTTTCATACATCAGATTTTTTTGGAATGCTAAATATAGTTACACTTATATACTAAGCAGGTATTTTTGTCGGTTAGGTGAGATAAACCAATTCAATGCACAAGAAAATAATGTTGTTCATGATTCTGATAGCTGGCCTCTATGCTTGCTACCGTGTTCCGGTTACGGGACGCAAGCAACTTAATATGTTGCCGGAATCGGAGCTAAGTGCTATGGCACTGACCAGTTACAAACAGTTTCTGCAAAACAGCAAGGTGGTGAGCGGTACCAACGATGCCCGGCAGATCAGCTCCGTTGGAAAAAAAATTGCCGCGGCGGCACAGCGTTACCTGAAGTTGCACAATCAGTCCAACAGGGTTCACGGTTATACCTGGGAGTTTAATCTGGTTCAATCAAAAGACATTAATGCGTGGTGCATGCCAGGAGGTAAGGTTGTTGTGTATTCGGGTATATTGCCCATCACAAAAGATGAGGCGGGCCTGGCCGTGGTTATGAGTCATGAAATAGCACATGCCATTGCGCGGCATGGCAATGAGCGCATGAGTCAGGCACTGCTCGCCGAGGCCGGAGGCATAGCCTTGAGTTTATACCTGCAACAAAAGCCCTCGCAGGCTAATGTGCTTTTTGAGCAGGCCTACGGGTTGGGCATTTCGGTTGGGGCCTTACTGCCCTTCAGTCGCCTGCAGGAAACAGAGGCAGACAAGATGGGGCTGGTATTTATGGCTATGGCCGGCTACGACCCGACTGAAGCTGTTGGCTTCTGGCAACGGATGCAAAAAGCCTCATCGGGTAATGTACCTGCCTTTTTAAGTACACACCCGAGCGATGAAAAACGCATAGAAAACATTAAAGAATTTTTACCCACCGCAAAAAAATATTTTAAATCCATCAAATGAGCACTAACCTATTTAAGGTAGACACCTTCATGCCCAGAGGCGACCGAGAGCAAAAACTAAAGCAACGAGGTCGCGTTATCTGGATGACCGGTTTATCCGGATCCGGAAAAACAACTCTTGCCCACGCTCTGGAGCGGGCACTATTTAACAGCGGACACATAGTATATGTGCTCGATGGAGATAACATCCGGCATGGATTGAATAAAGGTTTAGGATTTTCGGAGCAGGATCGCCTCGAAAATATTCGTCGTATTGCAGAAGTTTCTAAACTGATGGTTGATGCCGGACTCATCACCATAAATTGTTTTGTGAGTCCTACGGAGGCCCTGCGCACACTGGCCCGTACTATCATCGGCGCGGAGGACTTTTTGGAAGTACACGTTCATTGCCCCTTGGATGTATGCGAAGCGCGCGATGTAAAAGGCTTATATGCCAAAGCACGCCGGGGAGAAATACCGGATTTTACGGGAATCTCATCACCCTATGAGGCGCCGCAATCGGCCTTTGTTACGGTAGATACTTCAAAATACGACATAGCGTTTTGTCTGAAACAACTACTAAACGCCATAGAACCGCGCATTACATTGTAAGCGTTTTAATTCAAAGATTACTTTTGCCCAATTATTTAAATCACAAGCATTGCCCTATCAAGTAAAACATCTCGACTTACTGGAAGCAGAAGCCATATACGTTATGCGCGAAGTGGCCTCGCAGTTTGAGCGTCCGGGTTTATTGTTCAGCGGAGGTAAAGACTCTATCTGTTTGGTTCACCTGGCGAAGAAAGCCTTTTATCCGGCCCGCTTTCCTTTTCCGCTGGTACACATCGACACGGGACATAATTTCCCGGAGACCATCGATTACCGCGATGAACTGGCAAAACAAATTGGGGCAGAACTAATCGTTGGCTCGGTGCAGGACAGCATCAATCAGGGGCGCGCAACAGAAGAGACCGGCTATAATGCCAGCCGTAATAAATTACAAACCATAACCCTGCTCGACACGATAGAACAGTATAAGTTTGATGCCCTGATGGGCGGTGCCCGTCGCGACGAAGAAAAGGCACGCGCCAAAGAGCGCTTCTTCTCACACCGCGACGAGTTTGGGCAATGGGACCCAAAGAATCAACGACCTGAGTTGTGGATGTTGCTCAATGGCAAGAAAAATCCCGGAGAGCATTTTCGGGTATTTCCAATAAGCAACTGGACTGAAATGGATGTTTGGCAGTACATACTGCGCGAACAAATACCCCTGCCCTCATTATACTATTCACACAAACGGAAAGTATTTAACCGCGATGGGGTGCTTTATGCATACTCGGACTTTATGCCGCTGAAACCTACAGAGCAAATTGAGGAGATGGTTGTGCGTTTCAGAACGATTGGTGATATGACCTGCACCGGCGCTGTTATTTCACAAGCCTCCAAGCTGGAGGAAATCGTAAAAGAGGTTGCCGCTATGCGCACGACCGAACGTGGCACCCGCGCCGACGACAAACGCAGTGAAACTGCAATGGAAGACAGAAAAAAAGAAGGCTATTTTTAAAAACACCCTGCTATGAGTTACCTCGACATGGACTTACTTCGATTTACAACTGCCGGCTCGGTGGATGATGGAAAAAGCACGCTGATTGGTCGTTTGCTCTATGACTCAAAGTCCATCTTTGAAGATCAGTGGAACGCCATTGAGGATGCCAGCAAACGACGCGGCGAAGGCTATGTCAATCTGGCCTTACTCACCGATGGACTAAAGGCAGAACGCGAACAGGGCATTACCATAGATGTGGCCTACCGCTACTTTGCCACACCCAAACGAAAATTTATTATTGCCGATACCCCCGGACACATCCAGTATACGCGCAACATGGTTACCGGTGCGAGTACTGCAAATCTGGCTCTTATACTTATTGATGCGCGTAAAGGTGTAGTGGAACAAACCCGCAGGCACTCTTTTATTGCTTCCTTACTGGGTATCCCTCATCTGGTAATTTGTATCAACAAAATGGATCTGGTGGATTATGCCGAAACTGTTTTTGAGCGCATCAAAGATTCCTACACTGAATTTGCCGCTAAGCTGAATGTTAAAGACATCCACTTTATTCCCATCAGTGCATTAAATGGCGACAATGTGGTGAGCCGATCGGAACATATGCCTTGGTACAAAGGAAGTACGCTGATGTATCTCCTCGAAACCATTCATATTGCCGGTGACGAAAACCTGATTGATGCACGGTTCTCAGTACAGCACGTGATACGACCGATGCAACACGAATACCACGACTATCGTGGCTATGCCGGGACAGTAGCCGGTGGTGTACTGCGTGTTAACGATGAGGTTACCGTGTTACCGGGTGGGTTCAGTTCTAAAATTGCTCATATCGAATTTGCCGACAAGCAATTGCCCGAGGCATTTCCTCCGATGAGCGTTACCCTGCGCCTGCAAGATCAAATCGACATCAGCAGAGGCGATATGATTGTGCGCAGTGCCAATCAGCCAAGAGTTGTGCAGGACATCGATATTATGTGTTGCTGGTTTAATCCAAAAAATATGCAGCCTAACACAAAATATGTTATCAGGCATACCACACGCGAAACAAAATGCATGGTTAAAGAAGTATATTACAAAGTGGATATTAATACCATGCACCGAAACCGGGAAGATCTTACCGTTGGTATGAACGATATTGCCAAGCTTAAACTCAGAACAGTGCAACCCCTGGTGGTTGATGCCTACAGCCGCAACCGGCATACGGGTGCAATCATCCTGATTGATGAGTCAACCAACGAAACCCTTGCGGCCGGGATGATTCTCTGATACACTCCCGGGTTATCATTCAATTCAAACATTACCTTTGTTGCTCTTAATTTTTTCCAATGAATAGTTATGATGTTATCGTAATAGGCAGTGGCCCCGGTGGTTACGTTTCGGCAATACGTTGTGCCCAACTCGGATTTAAAACAGCAATTGTTGAACGGTATAAATCATTAGGTGGTACGTGCCTAAATGTAGGCTGTATTCCATCGAAGGCTTTGCTGGACTCCTCGGAGCATTATCATCTTGCACAACATCACTTTAAAACGCACGGCATTAATGCGGAATCCATCCAAATCAATTTTAAGCAAATGATTCAGCGCAAGTCAGATGTCGTGTCACAGACCGCTGACGGAGTGCGTTATCTGATGAAGAAAAATAAAATTGACACCTACCACGGGCATGGATCCTTTTTATCGAGCACTAAAATTGCTGTTGCCGGCGATGATCATTCCACAACCGAACTTGAGGCAAAATATTTCATCATTGCAACCGGCTCAAAACCATCCACATTGCCAAACATCACCATCGATAAAAAACGAATAATAACAAGTACCGAAGCACTAAGCCTTGGGGAACTGCCTAAATCGATGATCGTAATTGGTGGCGGTGTTATCGGATGCGAACTGGCTAGTGTGTATGCCCGACTGGGTACCCGTGTACAAATTATTGAATACATGGATGGCCTTATACCCGGTATGGATAAGGATTTAGCGGCCGAATTACAAAAAGTAATGAAGAAGTTGAATGTTGATTTTTACTTCAACCAAAAAGTTACAGGTGCCATTTCCGATGAGGACGGTGTCATCATCACGGCAAATGATAAGGACAATAAAGAGCAAACATTCAGTGCCGACTATTGCCTGGTTGCCGTAGGACGCAGGGCATATACCGATAACCTTGGCCTTAATGCCGCCGGCGTATCATTGGATGAGCGCGGTAAAGTTATCGTAGATGAACAGCTCAAAACAACAGCACCAAATATCTATGCCATAGGCGATGTGATCCGCGGTGCTATGCTGGCTCATAAAGCAGAGGAGGAAGGGGTATTTGTAGCGGAAGTATTAGCCGGCAAAAAACCGCATATCCATTACCATCTTATTCCGGGTGTAGTGTATACCTGGCCCGAAGTGGCGGCCGTGGGCTATACTGAACAACAGTTAATCGAAAAAAATATTGCTTACAAAAAAGGCAGTTATCCGTTTAAGGCCCTTGGCCGGGCCCGTGCCGCAATGGAAAGCGACGGCTTTGTTAAAATACTGGCTGATCAGGAAACGGATGAAGTGCTCGGCGTACATATGATAGGCCCCCGTGTGGCCGATGTGATTGCAGAGGCTGTGGTCGCTATGGAATTTCGTGCCAGCGCCGAAGATTTATTCCGCATCAGTCATGCGCATCCCACATTTGCCGAAGCTGTAAAAGAAGCGGCCATCATTGCCTCAGAAGGACGAGGTATAAATATCTGATCATGGAAATAACTTCAGAAATACTTATTTCGTTACTCACCTTAACCGTTCTGGAAGTGATCCTGGGTATAGATAATATTATTTTTATATCTATACTATCGGATAAGGTAGAGACACACCGGCAGGCCGCAACACGAAGAATTGGCCTGTTCATTGGTATGGGCATCCGCATTCTGCTCTTGCTGGCCATTAGCTGGATTCTGAAATTAGACCACACATTATTTACGATAATGAATGAGGCCATATCGGGAAAAGACCTGGTGCTGATTGGCGGCGGATTATTTCTTCTGGCACAAAGTACAAAAGAGATTCACGATAAACTTGAAGGCGAAGAGGGTCACGCAAACCCAAAAGGGAAAGGCAGTTACAGCCTCATCCTGATTCAGATGGCTTTACTCAATGTCGTATTTTCGTTAGACTCCGTAATTACAGCCATTGGAATGGCCCGATTATTATGGGTTATGATAGCCGCCGTTGTCCTTTCCATATTGGTTATGCTTTTGGCAGCAGATCGTATTTCAGGTTTTGTATCGAAACATCCCACCATAAAAATACTGGCACTGAGCTTTTTATTTCTCATAGGCGTATCCCTCATTGCTGAAGGGTTTCATCAGCATCTTCCGAAGGGATATATCTATTTTGCCATGTCGTTCTCCTTTATCATTGAGATACTGAATATGCGATTGAGAAAAAAATCGCTGAAACCGGTTCAACTGCGCAATCGCATCTCTGAATAAGATAGGCTGACTTACTTTTGGTGTGGTTTTAGTCATTGAAGTTACATGCTGTTTCGCATTCTCTATTTGTTAATTGTATTGATACCGTTTACACGAACCATATCCCGTTCACAGAATAGTGAGCATGGCTATTGGCTACCCAACAAAGGAACCCTGCGGGTTTTACTTGTGTATGCAGAAGTAATTGGCGACGCAAACTATTCCGTGATTAATGATAAAAACTGGCCGCCCGGCGATATGCCCGTATCGCCCGAGTTATATTTTAATAACGACGGAAATAATCAGGGACAGATGACCGCATACTTCGATGAAGCAAGCCATGGCACCTACCGACTCGAAGGCGATTACCTCCCGTATCTGATTCAGATAGACGCATCGGAAGCCGGCTATGGCAGCATGAAATCGGTATTGAATAAACTGAATGAAATAAAAGTAAAAAAGATTCGAACTGCCAATGGCTATCTGTTGAATAAGGATTTTGATTTATGGACGACCACTGCCTTTGGTGAACCGAAAATAAACGTTCCGGATAGTCTTATGGATTTAATTATGGTGGTGTGGCGGGTTAACTCAAAATTATCTCCGAGTACCAATTCGGGTTATTGTGCCACAGGGACTATGAATCAAGCCTTTCTGGGTTTTAAAGGAGTGAATTGCTACAGCGAATTTGTAAGCCACGCTAATGATGCCTTTGTTATTATGCGTCACGAATTTTCGCATACGCTATATGGAGGCAACAATTTTCATACTGCAGGGTGTGGCGCAGGCAGAAGAACCTTTATGCCCAGCATTACGGGATATAGTAATATGAGTAGTTGGGACAATATCAGTCAGGCGTTTAATGCCTGGGATCGCTGGCGTATGGGATGGAAAAACAGCGAGAAGGAATATCAGATCAGCTCCTGGACTAAGAATGGTATCTACTACAAGGAGTTTGATTTTGAAAACTACAGCATCAGGTCTCAGGGCGCCGATAGTATTTTTTATATCCGCGATTTCAGAACCAGCGGTGATGCCATTCGAATTCAATTGCCCGGGCCGGACTCGCCCCAACTCAGACAATACTTATGGCTCGAGTATCGAACAGACAGTTCTTTTTTCGACATACCCTATAAAAACAGAAGTGGATTATATGCCTATATCCAGGTGGGTAAAGACAATAAAAAAAACATCTACAGTAATGGTAATCAGTCTCCCGGAAATTATCTTTACTTCCACACAGCGCGCGGACGATTTGACTTCTCTTACATAAAAGATAAAAGCAATAAATACACCCTCGCACATCATGATTTACTGCCCAATCCGATGAGCGGCAACCACTATCTGATGCGACCGATAGACGATCTGAATCAGGATGGCACCTTATCTGAAAATGAACTGATCCTGCCCGAATTTATTGAACGAAATGGAGAAAAAATAAAAGCCTATCCTGCATTTGGCAGTGAGAAGGACGCTTTTCGTTACAATGAAAAGAACAGCATTAGCATACAGAGCAACCCCGCCGCTGTTAATGTTACTACCTACAATTTCCCAAATCATAATACGTCCTCTTTTGATACCGACACAATTTACCTGAGCGGATTACACATACAGATTATTGACTCCTCCTATAACGTCATACAAGGCAAAACCAGTCCTACCCTATCGGTTAAAATCACCTGGGGAGATTACTACATCAACAAGTCTGTTCGCTGGTGCGGTAACATCCTGTTGAAAGCGTTCAGCGAAAACACCACATTAACCGTTAAAAACGGTGGCGAACTGTTGCTCGACCGTGGATTATCGCCAACCAAACACACCATCAATAAGTCGCACCCCGTTGATGGTAAATTATATTTTTCTCAACCCACAGTGTTTATCTGTGAGGCGGGCACCACCCTGCGTATTGAAAGTGGTGCTGTATTATCACTTAAACATCAATCAAAGCTGATTATTAAGAAAGGAGCTGAACTGCAATTAGACCGGGGTGCTATCTTATCTGTTGATGACGGCTGTGAGGTGATCTATGAGTAATGATGATCATGACATAACACCATTCACAGATTAACATAAGTACTTATTTTCGTGGTTCAATAAATCCTATGAAACTTCAAAAACATCTGGCATTACTCACGCTGATTACCTTATGCGGAGGGGCAATGCTTCTAAAAAATGAAAATCCATTTATTAAAGTGAATTATCCTAAAACCAAAAAAGAGCCCGTACAGGAAATTAAGTTCGGTAAAAAAATAAATGATCCATATCGCTGGCTGGAGCAAGACACCACTAAAGAAGTTGCCGCCTGGGTTGATGAACAAATAGCTACAACCGAAAATTATTTACAGCAAATTCCATATCGCTCTAAAATAAAGAGCAGGCTAAAAGAGATTTTTAATTTTCCAAAATATGGTTTGTGGTTAAAAAAAGGAGACTACTATTTCTATAATAAAAATGATGGGTTGCAAAATCTGAGCGTAACTTATTATCAGAAAGGCCGCGACGCACAAGCTGAAATATTTTTAGACCCGAACACGTTATCAACCGACGGTACCGTTACCGCAGGTTTAGGTTCTTTCTCTCACGACAATCAGCTAGTAACCTTGTTTATCAATAAAGCAGGTAGCGACTGGCAACAAATACAGGTGATGGATGTAATGACCAAAAAGAACATCGGCGACACACTCGATTGGGTTAAGTTTTCCGGTGCGGCCTGGCATGGCGACGGCTTCTATTATAGCCGATACGATAAACCTGCAGGCAGTATTTTATCGAATACCAATGAGTACCATAAAGTGTACTTCCATAAGTTAGGCACCAAGCAGAATCAGGACGAACTTGTGTTCGAAGAAAAAGAATTTCCAAAACGATATTACAGTGCACAGGTAACCGACGATGAACGTTTCCTGATTGTTTCCTCGGCTCAGGGAACCGATGGCAATGAATTATGGGTTAAAAACCTGATTAACGGAGAAAGCGGTTTCCGTAAAATAGTGCCGGGCTTTACCTACAATTATGACGTGATTGACAACAGCGGAGAAAGCCTGCTGGTGCTCACCAATCACGGAGCAGACAATCAACGGGTAGTATTAATTGATCCGAATCATTCTGCACCTGAATCCTGGAAAACTATAGTACCTGAAAAAGATATGCTTTTGCAATCGGTAAGTACCGGAGGGGGTAAGCTGTTTGTATTTTATCTAAAAAACGCAAGTACTCTGGTGCATCAGTACCGATATGATGGCACCTTTGAACGCGAAGTAACCTTGCCTGGAATTGGCTCTGTGAGCGGATTTCAGGGAAGCAAAAAAGATAAATCGCTCTTTTTTGGGTTCACGTCGTTTAACACACCCTATGAAATTTATGAATATGACCTGGTTAAGCAGAGTAACACACTCATTCAAAAAACGGAACTTAAATTTGATGCAAGCGAATTTGTAACCGAACAAAAATTTTATACCAGCAAGGACGGCACTAAGGTTCCGGTATTCATCACGCATAAAAAAGGAATAACCTTAAATGGTACTAATCCCTGTATGCTTTATGGATACGGAGGTTTTAATATTGCGTTAAGCCCTTCATTCAGTGCCTCAAATATTCTTTTTCTCGAAAATGGAGGTATCAGTGTAGTGGCTAATCTTAGAGGTGGCAATGAATATGGCGAGGTGTGGCATCGTGGAGGTATGTTGCTGAATAAACAAAATGTGTTTGATGATTTTATTGCCGCGGCAGAATATCTGATCCGTGAAAAATATACATCGGCAGATAAGCTTGCCATTTATGGTCGTTCCAATGGTGGCCTTTTAGTTGGTGCCGTAATGACACAGCGCCCCGACCTCTTCAGGGTTGCGCTCCCTACCGTTGGCGTGTTGGATATGCTTCGCTATCATAAGTTTACCGTTGGATGGGGATGGGCTGTTGAGTATGGAAACCCTGATGAAGAGAAGTATTTTAACTATCTCCTGTCTTATTCTCCGTTACACAATGTAAAGAATAATGTATCCTACCCATCAACAATGATCATAACGGCCGACCACGATGACCGTGTTGTGCCTGCACACTCATTTAAATTTGGCGCCACATTGCAAGAGCTCTACAAGGGAAATAATCCGATGTTATTGCGAATAGAAAAAAATGCAGGTCACGGGTCGGGAGGCGCCGGATCATTGAGTAAAATAATTGAGCAGGAAACAGACCGGTGGAGTTTTGTATTTTACAATTTAGGTATGACCTATTAGACTGCACTTGATGGATTTCGAGATTGACATATATAAAGATGAATATCACGATCAGGTTATACACGTATTAAAAAGTGAATTATGGGCATTAAGGAGCATAGACGACTGCAGGCAATTATTTCAATGGAAATACCTGAATAATCCTTTTACAAAGACTGCCGCCGGATGCGTTGCCCTTTATCAGGGTCGTGTGGTTTCCTTCTTCGGTCTGTTTATACAAGAGTATCGACTAAACGATAAAAAATTCCTTTGTGCGGTTCGCTCCGATGCAAGCACATTGCCTGAGTTTCAGGGCAAAGGGATCTTCAGGAAACTCACCCGGTTTTCGCTCGATTATTTTTTTAATAAAACAACGCCGCGAGTAGACTTCGTGCTGGCCCTGTCCTCTAATGAAGCTTCATCGGCCGTCTATAAAAAATCCGGATGGCAGGAGATGGGTATAAAACAGATGCGATACCGAATATCTATGCGTGGTATCACCAATTACATCGCCAGAAATTATCCAAAACACCTCATCAACAAAGAAGTACAAGTGGGAAATCTAACAGCAGTAATCGATGGTGCCGGCATTGACTATAGTGCGGTTAAGCATTTAGTTCCCACTATCAGAGACCGGATGCACCGCAACATCACGGAGCCTTACTGGAATTGGAGATATAAACACCCATTACAAAAAAACGGATTCTGTTGCGTTAAATCGAACCAAGAAGTTAAGGCTTTTATTATCTGCCAAAGAATATCACATAACCGTTTTGTACTAACCGATTACTTTTTTAATGATGAAGATGCTCTGCATTTTGGGTTAAAAACATTCATGCAAACGCAATCCATAGCTGATCTGCAATGCTGGGTGTTGGGTAAACGTGATGATGAACGCCTAATACTTAAGCGGCTTGGGTTTAAAAATCTGGAATCGATTACCCGGCACGTTAAAAGACTCCATGTGCCGCCGGCACTCATCAGACCTTGTCAGCCGGAGATTTCGGATAGCGCCTGGCAAATGGATTCATTGGATGTTCGCCTTGCCTCAAACTGGTACTTGAATCCCTGCGATTCTGATATTTTTTAAGGTATAAAACTCCGTTTCGCAACTCGAATTACTTGCCAGAATTCGATCGTTCACTTATTCAGATCGTTTCGTAATTACCTTACCTGTTTTAGTTTTGTATTGGTTAGGCTTTACTATATTAACATATTTCCATGTTGCTATTGCTGATTGTTGTGTTAAATCAATTCGTAAAAAACCATGGTCTCTGAGATTACAATATTGAAAATTTGGATTCAGAGATTTCTTTCTGAATAACCGCTCAGCGATACGCACTTTCCATGTTTTCGTGTACTCATTAAGATTGGGCGAACTTACACTTGTGGTAACCCATTCTGAGCCAAATGATGTCTTTGCATCTTCCCGATTGTATCTTAGATCGAAAGAGAATGAACAATGTACATCGCCGGTAAGAATAATGACATCATCAACCGAATCTGACTGAAAGGCACTTAGTATTCTACTTCGTTCTACGGGATATCCATTCCACATATCGGTGCTTTTGGAATAGCTGCCAAGCTTGGGAGGGATTTTATACTCCGAGAAAATAACCTGATTACCAATTAACTTCCATTTAGCATCAGCATTTACAACGGATTCAATTAACCAGTCTGCCTGTTGTTTACCTAACATCGTGCGTGAGGTATCATTTAAACTGCTATCCGTTAACGCAGGCAATTGTTTGGTACGCCCCTCAAGCCGACCATCCAGCATAAACAAGGAAGCAAGTCCACCAAAACTAAAATTGCGGCGTATGTCGTACTGTTCATGTTCACGTATCGGCAACCATTCAAAATAAACTCGGCGAGCAGTTGACTTGCGTTGTTCCCATAATCCTTCTGTCTCTGCCTGATGATTCTGAGCCCCGTCTTTGTATGCATCATTAGCAATTTCATGGTCATCCCAAACGGTAATAAATGGCTGCAAACGATGCAACTCCTGTAAGTCAGGGTCTAATCGATATTGCGCGTAACGACTTCTGTAGTCCTGTTCAGATATGATTTCGTGTTTAGGCAATGGTCTTCGATTCAGTGAAGGGTTAAAATATTTTTCAGCGCCGTATTCATAGATATAATCGCCAAGATGAATAACGGCCTGTAAATCGGGCTCCCTCGCCAATGCGGCATAAGCATTATAGTATCCCCATGAAATACTACTGCAACTTACAATTCCAAAACTCAACTTTTGCGGCGATTGGGATATGGTTATTGTGCGACCGATTACAGAGTATTGTCCATTATACCTGAAACGATAATAGTACGTATGCCCGGGTTGCAGCGAATCGGGAGCAACTTTAACTGTATAGCCCTGAGCGCGTTTGGCATAAACTGTTCCCTGTATCAGGGTCGAACGAAATAAAGTATCTGTAGACATTTCCCATTCTACTAATACGTCGCTTTCGATACGGGGATAAACACAAGTCCATAGAATCACACTGTGATATTGTGGATCTCCCGATGCCACACCAAATGGAAAATAATCGTTGCTTCCTTTAAGTATTGAATCAACTTCGTTACAGAAAACAGATTCTTGAGCTGATAATTGTTTCAGCACACATAAAAGAGCAATGCTACAAAAAACGCTTTTTACAAATACCTTAACATTCATACCATCTTTTGAGTAGCAAACATATTGCAGTTATGTGTTATTTATTCTTTATAAATGAAACGACACCCTGTTGCTCCCTGTTAATATACTTCAACAGATATTGGCCTGCCGGAAGTTCACCTAACGGAATTTGCTGTAAATGATAAGCATTATGACTAATCAGTACTCGGCCACTGATATCGGTAATGACGAATTGTGTATGCAGGTCAGGATAAACACCACTAATAAATAACACATCGTGTACCGGATTCGGATAAATCTGAACAACTTTTTTATCAATATCTATCAGATTAATCTTACGAATTACTGAATACGTATAGCTACCATCAACATCTACCTGCTTCAGGCGATAGTACGACAAGCCGTTATATGGATGCTCATCAGTTAGTTGATAATTTATTAGAGAAGTGCTGTAGCCGGCCGCCGAAACACGCCCCAAAACATGGAATTCAATGGCATCAACACTGCGTTCTACTTCATAATATGCACTATTCAACTCAGATGAAGTTTGCCAAGCTAATAGCACACGTCGCTCCGGAATCTGCGTGGCATCAAACGATGTTAGCTGAACCGGCAATGGGTTCGCATTAAATCCGATTCCAAAATCAGAAAATGATGTTACTGATGTTCGTATTGCCGTTGCTACTCCACCGGATAAGGTTTGAGTTGCATTAGAATGAAATCCATTTATACCGGCGAAATTTGTTCCCTGCCAAGGACTTGAACTATTTGTACGCTTAATGATTCCCAACATGGTAGCATTGCCTGAAAAATTAGTAAACCCTCGCTGACGTAGCTCGATATTATAGTTAACACTACTATAAGCATTGGGCTCTACGGTCCAATAACCACCATTCAGCATATTACTAACCGGCACACTATTAATTATACAACTCGTTGATGGCAATGTAGCCGGCAAACCCCCATTAAAATACGCTAAGATATTACTCATTCCCACAGAGCTATTTAGTGTAACAATAATATCCTGAAGATGAGTAGCGTCGCCAACCGGAAATGCATATGAGCCTGTTGCATTTACGCTGCGTCTTAAGTTGCCGTTTACATATGAGTTAGCATTATATGTTGTCAACGAAGACGGTGAAGAATTGAGATGATGGAGTGTGTGAACGCCGGTTTGTATTTTACCATTATTTAGAATCAGATTACCGGATACTTCAACCGGAGCGTTTAATAATAACGCCTGACTGGTATTGATAACAAGCTGATCAAATATTTCTTTATTGGCTGAGAATAGGCTTTGAGGCGCTGCAATAGAATTAAACTCAACATTGCTACCCGGCTCTTCAAATCCTGCAGAGCCATATGTTGTCCAATTGCCGCCGATTCGTATCGTGTTGGACCTTGGATGAAATAAAGTGCCCGTAGCGTTAGTGTTTAATATCTCCAAATTATTTTTAATCACCAGAACCTGGCCCCCGCTTATCGGATATAGGTTTAACTGAGACACTTCGGCTCCACTTACAGGCTCTATATTGAGATTATTTAACTCAAGAGCGGGCATGCCATTTCCTGAAGCATTACTGATATGGGCGTCCGTTGCCGCCGCTGTACCCGCCATATTAAATTGCAACGTTCCCGTTAGTGTATAGTTGGCTTGTGTTCCGCCCAATTCCGCATCATCACCAATCTGTATCAAATTTTCATGATCAGTAAACTGAGCAAACACCGTGTAATTAATCAGTAGGTCTGTTTTAATTTGAACTGTTGTAGTATTCAGTGGGCCGTTTAACTGTATACCTCCGATGCTCTTTACACTTTGAAGTGAGAAACAGCGGATCACATTACCTCCACCATTAAAGTGCTGTAAGGCATCTCCTTGGGTAATAATAGCGAGATGATCAAAACAGTTTGGATGCATCGTGCTATTTGATGTTAGTATCAAATCGCCACCTATGGTTAAGTTTTTACCAACTGTTGTTGCCTGTAATACCGTAGTATTTCCATCAACATTTAAATTGGCTGACACTGTGAAATGGTCAGTCGTTAATTTATTATCGGAACCTGTAAGTATAAGATTGGCATAAGCCACATTGGTGATAATGGTTTGGTTACCGCTTGTACCTGACGTAGCACTATTGCGGTTATAGCTCACCAGCGATGTAGCCCCGGCATTAAATTGACCACTATACGCAGGCGACTGGCACCCAATAATCAATGTATGCCCTGCGGAGGATAAATCAATTAATGCCGTTCCGGTACCTTTTATGCTATTGGAAGCATCCGCCATATTGGTTAAACTGACGGTTATCGGGGTAGCGCCAAAAAACAAACGACCACTTGTACTCAAATCCAGCTCATTGGCAATATTTAGATTGGCGGCAGCTATTACTCCACCGGTTGAAGCATTGGTAATATTCAAATTATGAAAATTCTCAAACGATGGCGAAATGATAGTTTGCGTTGAACTGCCATTAAATGTTACTGTAGATGTGCCCTCCGTATAGCCAACAGATCCATAATTGATCCAATCACCACCAATATTGATATTGTTGTTATTTGTATTTAATACTGCAGGAGAAAATATGCTTAAGTCTCTGTTAACATTAAGCGTAGTATTCATTGCCTTTATACCGCCGTTGGAGAATACAATATTTGAGTACGTTAATGTTGCACATTGTACAGGCAGTGTTCCGGATGTATTGGAATATTCAACAATTGATCCAACCTGAAAGTCATAAGTTGTATTACTCGTACCTAAACCGGCAACATAGGTGAATGGAGAACCCGTATTACTCCTTAAACTAAATGGTTTGTTGTACGTGTTGGCATCGGATGGGTTGCCCCCGGTCATATTTAAACGGCCTCCATTTAAAATACGGAGTGTGCTTGTTCCGGTATGACTGCCATTAGAAAGGTTAATCGGTGATGTAACCGCTGTATTTCCTGTACATACATTAACGCAGTTAATTATACCGGTATTACCAATCTGATAGACTACAGGTAATGAGGCATTATTGGTAAGCAGAAATAATGTGCCGGGAATATTTAAGGTCCCGTTAACCGTTAAAGTTCCTCCGCATTCTCCATTGCCCTCGCCACTCGGACCATCAATACTGATATTACCGGATGAACCGGTTGATAGAAGTAGATCAACTACCGTATTCGGATTAATCGTAATATTAAATGTACTGGCCGAAGCATTATTATACATCACCGTTCCTGAAGCACCGGCTGTACCCGAATTAAATTTTAATGCGATATTCTTGGCTATGATTAAGTGTGTGGTTGAATTATTCGTGAACGATTTACGCAAACGTGATGCATAAAAACCTCCGCTGCCATTTATTGTTGTAGTCGCACCCTCAATATTAAAGCTGATATTATCATACTTATTAAAGGCATTTCCTATGGTGCCGGTTCCGCTACAGAATATATCACCAAATACGGTAACATAGCGATTGCCATTAATGGTTGAGTCATTGGTCCAGAATTTTCCACCGTTTGAAATGGTGAGATTGTTTATAGGCTGATTAGCCACAGATGTAGTTAGTGTAACTGAGTGCGAGATTGTAACATTAACTGTTCCGGGGAATACCCCTGCGGAATTGGGCCACGTAGATGCATTTACCCAAATACTTCCGTTGTATGTCTCCCAGGTTGATGGTGCATTATAATTACCAAGTTGTTTTGAACGGAAATCTCCTATTTGCACAGGCACAGGTTCTGCAGATACTAAGACGCCGGGACTCCAGATTGTTCCATTACGCACAAATACTTCAAAGAAATAAGTAGTACCTGACGTTAATCCCGTAACGGTTACACTATTACCAACTCCTTTGTAAATCGCAAACTCATTGGCGGGGAGCGAAGCCCCGGAACCGCCGGAAGAAAATACGCTGTTAGCCGTATATGCCGTTCCATCACCCGATGGTGTAGCTGTTACCCCTGTTGAGGCCTTGGCAACAACAAGGATCTGGTCAAAACAAGAAAGCGGATTAGTCCAGTTTAGGGTCAGGGAAGTACTGCTTGCAATAGATGCAAACAGATTCGATACATCAGGTGTATTCAGATACACTGTAAGGTTTGAATTATTACTATTCCCGGTAACTTCCGGATCGCTGGATACAATTCGAATACGATAGGATGACCCGGTAAATGTACCTGCAGGTATCTGTGCCGTGACCGTACCAGAGTTTGCAACCGATGACGTGGTTCCGATATTAACCGGAATGGAAAAACTCCCGCTGGCATCAGATAGTTGTGCGGTATAGACGTTACCTGCATTAAAGGTGCCTGTGGATGTGAAGGGAACAGCTACAACTATGCCGTTTGCATCCGAAATACAAAAAGGAGAACCTGAAATGACCCCGGTGGTAATAATATTCGCAGGTATGAAATCAGTGATTTCTATGTCATCAAAATTTAATCGTTGTGATCCGCTGAGCTTTACTATACGTAAGCGCACATCTCCCGAAACATTAACCGCAAAGGATTGTGTTTGAAGTATAGTGTTTGATGTGGTAATAATTGAACTGAGATAAGCATCATAACTCGCTCCGGAGTTATTGGAAACCTCAAGGCGCCAAGTACTAGCCGCATCATTGTCATATACAGCACTGCGTATGGTAATGATTCCGGCTCCGTTGGGTTTGTCAAAAAGCATAGCAATGGATCCGTTGGTCTGAATACGTGCACTTTTAAGATTATTCTTTTTATCAGCGACAGCCGTTCCAATAAGGGCATTATTAAAGTTCCACAATCCGGTATTACAAACCACATTGCCATTCGTATATGAATTTTTTGTGCCAGGCTCAAAGGTCTCAATGAAACCTGTTGATGCACTTGTTGTGGCATTGCCCGTTAATGGCCCCGACAGCAAATAACAATTACCGGTATTGTTAGCTGTGATTACCGCAACGTGATAGGTGGTACCCGGCGTGAGATTGCCGATTGTTACACTGTTGGTTACGGCATAGTGGCACACATAATTGAAAGACCCTAAATTGGCTCCTGACGCAAACTGATTGTTGGCAGTGTATGCCGTTCCCAACGCAGGCCACTCATTAACTGCACTGCCTTGTTTTACAATGACCATACTCCTGTCGCCGTTGCCATTAGTCCACGTAAGTTGCATAGAACTCGATGTTATAGTGCTTATCGTTAAATTAGTAGCCTGAGTAGTAGGCAACGTGCAGGGAGGAGCAGAGGTGGTTGCTGTTGCCGTTTGAGCTCCAAGGGTAAGATAGTGATAGGTCGCCGCATTAGTACCATCCCAGCAATATGGAACCAGCAGATAATTGTATGTTGTAGACGCCGCTAATCCTGAGTTTGCAAAAGAATTTACCGGATCGAGTATTGATGAACTAATTATGGCACCAACACCGGCCGCCGGTGCCTGACCATTAGTCGCTGTAAAGGTTGGTATAGCCGGTTGTGTAGCTCGGACTAAAACATAGCCTTTAACTGTTGCGCCGGATGTTGGAAATAAAGCCGGTTCCCAGGCCAGATTAATCTGACTTGAAGAGAGCGCAGATGCCGTTAAGTTTGCCGCCTGAGCAGTTGGTGCATTGGATAACGTGTAGAATGAAACACTACCCCCATATGCAGTTTGGGAATTCGTAGCATAAGCTCTGACAAAATATTGTGTTTGTGCGGTTAATGTCGTTAGCGAACTCGTGAATGTTCCTAAGCCACTTCCATTGGTAGTATTTCCTACTCCGGGCAATATGGGATTTGTAGCTGTTCCCCACACAACTCCTCGTGCGGTTACTGATGAACTGCCTTGATCCGTAACTTCCCCACCACTGCTTGCTGTTGAGGCAGTTATTGCGGTTACTGTGGCATTTGTGGTAACCGTTGGTGGTACTGAACTGCCTTTCAGATACACATTATCAAAAAATGCCGTTTGATTTGACGCAGTACTGCCTTGCCAATATCCGCCGATATAGCGCATGCCTGCTGTTGATGTATAGGTACTGTTGACGGCAGTGCCCTGGCTGGTTAGCGTGCCGGTGGCTGGATCTGTTATTGATCCGAAAGTGGTACCGTCTAATCTCAAAAATAACTGCCAGGTATTGGTGCTTGGCGCATAGGTAACCCGCACGCTTAAATACTCGTTGCCAAAATCTGTCAATCCACTAGTATTGCTTGTAATTATGTTTGTTAATGCGCCTTGCAAACCGCCATTGAAGCTAACCAATCTAACCGGATCGGTAGCGCCACTCTGGCCAAGCACTATGGCATACCCACTACCGGCTGTTGAGGCGGTAGTGCTTGTTCCCGCAAGAATGAACGCAACGCCATAACTGCCTACTGCAAAACCTGCCGGGTCTGTTCTGATTTGGCGCATATTGAACTCCCAGGTAATTGGTCCGGTATTGCTCGATAGTGTGGTATTCCAGCCGGAAAGTGCGTTGATGTCTCTGTATCCAAAAACCCATCCGTTACTTGCACCTGTGCCCCCGGTGGCAAAATTAGAAAAGTCTAAAACGTCACCTGGAATTCGAGCCCCCCAGTCATTTCCTGATCGAGTAAGAAACCAATCAGTGCTGGTACCGATAGCGCCGGTTACATCGTATAAACCACCGGTGCTGGCATTGAAATTATCGTACAGAAGGGTAGTTTGACCTTGAACATCAGTCAAGAAAATCAGGACATAAGCTATCAGGATTACCCAATATTTATTTTGAATAATTCTTTTGACCGGATTAGTAACAATTGATTGAAATTTTTTCATAGCATTTCGGTTTGAAATGCGAAACTATAGGCTCAATGTTAACTGAATATTAAGCTAATCTTAATATTGAGCATTCCTAAAAAATTTAATACAAATACGGATTGAAACTAAGGATTGAAACGCAAAAAAACGTAGCCAACTACTATGGCCAGTGATATAATGGTAACCGTAATGATCCACTTGATATAACTCCCACCCTGACTCTCGTGGCAATAGGGACAAACACCGGCACCACTTCGGATTTCGGAACTGCAATGACTACATCGTTTGTATTTTGAATCTTTGGTGTTCATCGTTCAGCTCTTGCACTAGTAAACACAAACATTAAAAAGATAATTTATATCTGCAATAGCACGAATGATAATAATAAATATTGTTTTGATATATATTAAAATTCGATGCGGTAGCCTCCGTAAGGAAATCGGCCCAGCTGATAATCAGTCCTTACCTGTCCGGTATTGGGCTGGTAAAACTGCTGTAAGATGTTCCTGTGATTAGTAATATTTTCTACCGTAATAAACAGGGAGTGGGTAATAGACCTGGTATTAATCTTAAAGGCAACTTTTATATCGGCCCTGAAATAAGAAGGGTATTGTTTTGAAAATGCTTTTTCATCGACAAGGACTTGTCTATTCTGCACTTGGGACTGCTCCAAATCGATAGGTGTATACCGAATGCCTCCGGCATACCCGATTCGAGCATCCAAGGTAAAAGCATTTTTATGTTGCTTGCCAAAATTAAACTCATATCCGCTCAGCAGGCTTACTACATAATGATTACTGAATTTAGTGTAGCGCCACCTCAAATCACTGCCACGATACTCAGAATTAAACAGGGAAATATTGCCAAGAAAATAGTACCCCTTTGAAAATATTTTTTCCAGGGTAAGTTCTACGCCATAATTGCGTCCGATTCCGCGGTTAGCCAAACTATCAAAATTGGGGAACCCTACATCACCACCCAGGTTCAGTACACTTACTGAATTAATATAATATTTATGTATAGGCACATTAAAAAGATATTGCATATAAGCCTCCGACTTTAGTATCCAATTGGATAAAAATGCCCATTGATAGCCTGCAACCAGATGATGCGCTTTCGTAAATCCGAGCGATCGATTTGTTTCCACATAGGTATCAGTTGAGGGGACATAGGATTTAAAAAAATATATAACCGGGGGTTGCATCTGACTGTGCAAACCATAGCCAAGCCTACAGGTGTGATTTCCCCGGGTATATACCAAACCGGCGCGAGGCTCAACGGAACGGCTGTTGTTTAATAGAAATTGCTGGGCATAGATCCCGGTATTCAGTTTAAGCGCATTGCTGAAACGATGTTGCCATTGCACCGATGCATTCACCAGAGCGGCATCACCACTAAAATCAGCCAAGGTTAAGGTTTGCTTAAATAGGTTTTCATAGTAATTCTCCAGGTAACTGAAGGTATAAAGCGTATATCTCGCCTGCAGGCGTAACGTGTTTTTTTCGTTGAACTTAGTGGACCATAAATACTGAATGGCATTCGTGTATTCGTTGGTTCTGTTAAGATAGTTCTCTCTAATGTCTGTTGCATTGAGCAGTGTATCCACTTTTATTCGTAATCGGTTAAATCCTCTTGATACGGTAAGCTTACTATAGGTTTTACCTGATATAAACCATGTGTGCGAAATGCCTGCGGCATACATGGCACTACCATAACGAATATTTTGTCTGCCCGAAGTAAACTGCCAGTCGGCGCTGTCGCGTTTACTATCCAAAACATCCACATTACTATATCCCCCAATTGCAAATAGCGACAGATTATGTTTTAGGCCGACAGGGATGTTAATTTTAACCGTTCCATCCTGATAGGTAGGCACACCGCTTACACCAAATTGTAATCCCAATGCATCAAACAATGCAAACGTGGAGTATCTGTAATTGATTAAAAATGATGCATCGCTTCGTTTAGTAAACGGTCCTTCGATACCGGCTTCTAAACCATTAATACCCATAGCGGACGTAAACTCATATTTTTTATTATTACCATTACGAAGGCGCAGATCAAATGCCGCCGCAATTTTATTTCCATAGTCTGCAGGGAATGCTCCGGTAAGAAAATCAGAGGCTGAGAGCAGATTGTTGTTAAGAATGCTCAGCGCCCCGCCACTTGCCCCCTGTCCGGTAAAATGATTGGGATTGGGAATGTCTATGCCCTCAAGGCGCCATAAGACCCCAAGAGGCGAGTTCCCTCTAACAATCACTTCATTGCGGGAATCATTACCGGCAAAGACACCGGCAAAATTGGCTACCATTCGGCTTGGATCAATACGACTACCCGCATATCGGTTCGTTTCTTCCGGAGAAAAAGTTTGCGCACTAATACTGATCATACTGTTGATATTATCCCGCTTCCTTATTAATGATGAATCGGTGATCGTTATCGTACGGATAGTTGTTACCTTAGGCTCCAGTTCTATATTCAGGAATAATTCTTTCCCCGTGCTGATGATAATGTTATTCAGGATAGCCGGGTTGTAACCAATACACTGAACAAGAATGGTATGCCGCCCAACCGGAATGTTTTTGATGATAAATTCTCCATTTATTGCTGTGTATTCACCCAATACCGGATTGGTTGTACTGATGATTACAGACGCACTTACTATCGGGATTTTAGAATCTTTGTCCAGCACCCGTCCGCGAAGCGATTGGGTATAATGCTGTGCAAACAGCTGAGAGGTAATTACCGTAAGGAGTAGATTCAACACCATAATCACTGTTGACCGGCCACTAGCTGAATAAGGGGTGTGTATGTTCATGATAATGGCTTGGTTCTAAAAAATACCCCTATAGGGGTATTGTTATCCGAAACAGGTGCCGGTACTTTTGAATGCGAAAATATTTGGTTTTCATTCGGTTTCAAATAATCCCTCTGAGGCAACCCCAAAGAGGGATTATTATTTTTACCCTTCTCGCTCACAAATATATAGGAATACTTGAAGTAAATGAGCCTTTAATCTGTAATCTCAAAATAGATTAGTGATTACCTTGCGGCCGTTCTAAAACATTGTAGCCATGCCCTTCCCTGTTTATTACCACGACTATCTGCAACTGGATAAAATACTCGATGCTCAGCATCCCGAATCCGATCTGCCCGGCAATAATCCCGCACACGATGAAATGTTGTTCATTATCATCCATCAGTCTTATGAAATATGGTTTAAGCAAATTCTTTTTGAAGTTGCATCCGTTATTACTGTTTTTGATGCCAATCAAATCAGCGACAATAGCAATCAACTGCAGTTGGCCTCCCATCGGCTGAATCGGGTGGTTGAAATTTTAAAAGTATTAGTCCATCAAATTGATGTGCTTGAAACCATGACACCTATGGAGTTTATGGAGTTTCGTGATTATCTCAGACCGGCGAGTGGTTTTCAGAGCCTACAGTTTAAAGTACTTGAGGCGCGCCTCGGACTTTCATTTAATGATCGTCACGGACAGGAATATTATTTATCTCAACTAAAAGAAGAACACGTAAATCAAATCAAAGACGCTGAAAAATTGCCTACACTATTGCAGGGCATTAACAAATGGCTACTTCGCTTCCCTTATTTAGAAGATACCTTCTGGATCCATCTACAAACGGATGATTGTTCTGAAAATTTATTCTGGCAGGAGTATCGTAAACGATATGCCTCAACATTAGATGATCGGGAAAAAGGTAATCTTGCCGCCTTCGATCAGATATTATTTGCTGATGAACCCATCACGGCATTTCATCCCAAAGCACTACGCAGTGCATTGTTCATTATGTTGTACCGCAGTGAACCCCTCATGCATTTGCCATTTAGCTTGTTAAAGACCCTATTGGACATCGATGAACAATTATCAACATGGCGCTTCAGACATATCAATATGGTGCACCGCATGATAGGCACTCGAATCGGCACCGGAGGAAGCAGCGGAAAAGATTATTTGCAAGGTGCTCTGAACAAGCATTATATATATAAAGATTTAGCCACACTTACTTCGTTTATGATGAATAGCAGTAAGATTCCGCTTTTGCCGGCTGATTTAAAGAATCGGATGGGTTTTAAGTAAGGTTTTCATGCATATTCTTGGGTACTTTTGAGCAATCAATACCAATTATGCAACGTGATACTGCTTTATTCAATCTGATTCAAAAAGAATTAAGTCGCCAACGGCACGGCATTGAGTTGATTGCCTCTGAAAATTTTGTCTCCGCTCAGGTGATGGAAGCAATGGGGTCCTGTCTTACCAATAAATATGCAGAAGGTTACCCCGGAAGGCGATACTACGGCGGGTGTGAAGTTGTTGACGAAGTAGAACAACTGGCCATAGACCGCATTAAACAATTATTTGGTGCCGACTATGCCAATGTGCAACCACACAGTGGAGCCCAGGCAAATGCCGCAGTGATGCTGGCTTTACTGCAACCAGGCGATGCTATACTTGGCCTCGATTTGGCACACGGTGGTCACCTTACTCACGGCAGTGCTGCAAACTACTCCGGTAAAATTTATAAGCCATTTTTTTACGGTGTCGATGAGGACAGTGGATTAATTAATTACAGCAAGATTGAAGACATAGCCTTGCGAGAAAAACCAAAGTTGATTATCTGCGGCGCGTCTGCTTACTCGAGGGAATGGGACTACGAGCGGTTTCGGCAAATTGCGGATAAAATCGGAGCTTTTTTATTGTGCGACATGGCTCATCCTGCCGGGTTAATTGCCGGTGGTTTTTTAAATAACCCACTACCGCATTGCCATATCGTTACCTCTACTACACATAAAACACTTCGCGGGCCTCGTGGCGGAATAATTCTGATGGGTAAAGATTTTGAAAATCCATTTGGATTAAAAAGTCCGAAAGGAGAAACGCGCATGATGAGCTCTATTCTTGATGGTGCTGTATTTCCCGGCACACAGGGCGGCCCCCTTGAACATATCATTGCCGCTAAAGCAGTTGCTTTCGGAGAAGCCCTAACCGATGAATTTAAGCAATATGGCTCTCAGGTAATCAGGAATGCTCAGGCTATGGCCCTGGCCATGACAAAAAGAGGATATAAAATAATCTCAGGCGGCACAGATAATCATTTAATGCTGATTGACCTTAGGTCAAAAACGAATATCTCCGGAAAGAAAGTTGAAAACACCTTGGTTAAAGCAGACATTACATTAAATAAAAACATGGTACCATTCGACGATAAATCACCTTTTGTGACATCCGGAATTCGTGTTGGCACGGCGGCGATAACATCCAGAGGTCTTAACGAACAGCATATGGATATCATTGCAGGCTGGATGGATCGTATCATTATGGATACCGACAACGAAGTGCTCATTTCCCAAATCAGAAATGAAGTAAATGAACTGATGAGTCACTATCCGTTATATACTGCACTTAACCCTGTTGCTCACTAAACTGAATCCTATGGAACCAACAGCAAAAGAGCGGATATTAAAGAAAATCAGAAAAGCATTAACGAATTCTACGACCTTGCCCTTTCCAAACGTAGATAACAACTCATCCGTTTTTCATCCGCAAAAAGAAGAACTGGAGATCATCTTCGCCGAAGAGTTCACCAAACTTCAGGGTAAATTTATTTATTGCGAAAATGAATTTGAGTTCATTAATATGCTCGATAAACTTATAGTCGAGCAAAAATGGTCTTCCATCTTTTGCTGGGAATACGACCTGCAACAGTTATTAACCAAACATCAGTTTAACAAAATCAAAATTGGAAAAGGCGTTGAAAGGGCTGAGGTCGGACTAACCCTTGTTGAATGCCTGATTGCCCGAACAGGCACTTTTCTCTTATCGAGCAAAATGGCCGCAGGAAGGAGTTTATCTGTTTTTCCACCTACACATATAGCCGTTGCGTACACATCCCAATTGGTATATGATATAAAAGATGCCTTAAATCAAGTTGCCTTAAAATATGAAAATGATATCCCCTCAATGTTAACGTTTGCAACCGGACCAAGCAGAACTGCAGACATTGAAAAAACATTGGTACTCGGCGCTCACGGCCCCAAGGAGGTCTTTCTTTTTTTGATTGACGACAGCAATTATGTTTGATGCGGATTAATCTTCCAGCAGACAAGAAAATATATTTCGTTTCGGATTTACATCTCGGACTGCCCGATGCGGTAACATCAGGAGAGCGTGAGAAACTTTTTTGTAGATGGCTTGATGATATTCGAAATGATGCCGCTCACGTATTTATTTTGGGCGACTTATTTGATTTCTGGTATGAATATAAGTATGTGGTGCCAAAAGGCTTTGTGCGCACTTTAGGTAAACTTGCCGAGTTACGCGACGGTGGCTTGCCTGTTTACTTTTTTACCGGCAATCACGATCAATGGATGCTTGATTACTTTGAAACGGAGTTAACCATTCCTGTTTACAGGAAACCCCTTGAGCTTACTATAAATGATCTTCAATTCATAATTGGGCACGGCGATGGATTAGGGCCCGGCGATTACTCATACAAACTGCTTAAACGCATATTTAATAATCAAATAGCACGATGGTTCTTTTCCCGCCTTCACCCCAATTTTGCTTTGTGGCTTGGCAATAAGTGGTCTAAGAATAATCGATTGCTCAACGGTAAACACGAGGAACAATTCCAGGGAGAGGAACGCGAGTGGCTCATACAATACTGTCGCAGAAAACTGAATGATAAACAGATCGATTATTTTATTTTCGGGCATCGCCATCTGGCTCTGGATTATAAACTCAACGATAAAAGCCGATACATCAATCTTGGGGACTGGCTGTCGTATAACAGCTACGCTGTATTTGATGGATCCGACATTCAACTTTTGTATTACAATAAGCCCTAATATTTTTTTATACGTTTATTGATAAGTTGTTAAAAACCATAATCGTATTTATTTCCTTCTGTTATACAGAGTACTGATTTTTATTGCGTGAAGAAATGCATTGCTTTTATTCTAGTAACTATCATAGGTGTGGTGATTGTGATCCGGAGTTGCAATCATCAGACAACAAAAGCATATGAAATAAAGGAAGATTCAACAGAGTTATCTACCGATCCGGTATTGGCACCTCTGGCATCAAAAATAGATGGTTTACTCAAAGAATGCAGAAACAGCAAAGGCTATAACTGCGCAGTACTTATAGCACGTGATAATCAAATTATTCTACAAAAGGGATATGGATACGCTGACTACCGGAACAAATCACTTATTGATAAACATACCAGTTTTCAGTTAGCCTCTGTATCTAAACCCATTACGGCAACAGCAATACTAATATTATGGGAACGCGAACAGCTGAACATTAAGGATAAAGTAAGTAAATATATTAGCGGTTTTCCGTATGAAGACCTAACCATTGACATGTTATTGTGTCACCGATCAGGGCTTCCCAATTATATGTACTTCTGTGATGAATATGTTACAGATAAAACAGGCGGCAAGGTTACTAATGAGGATATTATCTCCCTGCTCATCAGGCACAGGCCATCATTAATGTTTACACCCGGTAAACGGTTTATGTACAGTAATACAAATTATTGTTTGCTGGCCAGTATCGTTGAAAAAGTCAGCGGGCAGTCTTTTTCAGAGTTTCTAAGAAAAGAGCTATTTGAACCCTTGCATATGACCGACAGTTATCTGTTAACGGATAAGGCCCCTACAGACAACAAAGCGCTGGCATACACCCATGGGTTTGCCAGACTGGGCGAAGATTATCTGGATGGCGTAGTTGGAGACAAAGGCATTTGTTCATCTGTAAGCGACTTGTATAAATTTCATCAGGGCCTTGAAAACGGTCTGATATTGAAAAAGGAAACGCTCACCGAAGCCTATAAGCCAAGAAGTTTTGAAAAGAAAGGAGAGAAAAATTATGGTTATGGCTGGCGCATGAAAAAGCAGAGTGCAAGTGATTTTATCATTTATCATAACGGATGGTGGCGAGGGTTCAATACCTTATTTTTCAGAAGACTCAAGGATAACACCGTGGTTATTATCCTGAATAATAAATTGAATAAAAGTATTTATCGCATTACACCCATTTTAGAAATTTTAGACGGCTCCGGCTCTGAATTTGACAGTGAAGATGAACGGGTGAATGTGAGTATGATTAAAGCTACAAAAAAATCTAAGGCGTAACAATTACCTTGTCGTCAAAATAAAATTTGTAGGCATTAAAACCAATTTTCACTTTTAAAACATCAAAATCCAACTCAACCAGTTCAATGTTATCGTTAGCCACTTCTACATTTTTATTCTTTGTTACAAACTGCACCCGATTTAGATTGTCAATGTAAGATATGGAGTTAGGGCCTAATTTTATTCCGCTTGGTGTAAAGTTTTCTAGCCTTCGTTGTTTACCCATATAAAATATATTCAATCCATTGGTGGCATCTGAAAAGGCCAACATATTATCTCTGGATTCAAGGTAGATAGGTGTAAAAAAGGCAATATCAAAAATCTCACCATCATAAAATATTTTGAACTGATTCGTATTATCTACGAAGGCTACAATATCGTTGGCTACAACAAACTTCTTTGGAGGAAATGGAGACACCTCATAAACACTACCCTTATGGAATATTTTGAAGTTATTGGTAAAATCAACATAGGCTACTGTATTTACAGCGGCTTTGAATTGCTGTGCTTTTGTGCTTTCGAGGTCAATTAATTCGCCGCGATAAATAACCCTGAAGTTATTAAATGTGTTATTGTAAGCAATTACATTACCACCTGCCACCATATTAACTACAGGATCAAATCCAATTCCTTCCTCCATCTTTTTCACTTCACCATCCCAGTAATAATTATAGATATAACGTTGCTGATCGTAGAAGGCAAGAATGCTGTCGCCGTAAATATATTTCTCACAAACCGGAGCCAGTTGCTTGAAGTTGCCCCGATCATAAACAAACAACATTCGGTTAGGACTCAATACCAGCAGATGACGCGTTACGAAATAATCATTAATAAATCCTTCAGCGATCTTCTTCTTCTCGCCATTTTGATAAACGAAAAAATTCTGATT